>DAIDTN010000076.1 GCA_027457185.1 Burkholderiales bacterium
AACGCCGCATCGACGCGCGCAAGTCCGGCGCGGGAATACAGATCGGAAAAGGAAAAGCCGAAATCAAGCATAGGTCAGGGCGCGTAACTGAAAGAAGCGCAATCTTACCCTGAGCGGCGTTCCCGACAACATCGGAGTGTCTACTTTTCCTCGCCGCGGCGCTCAGCCCGGCGGCGGGATTTGGACCGGAGGGCCGAATCGCGGGATAATGCAGACATCCGCAGTCCAATTTCCCCCTAACCCAGGAAGGCTCAAATGGAACTCAAAAACAGCACGTTTATCGTCACCGGCGGCGCGTCCGGTCTGGGCGCCGCAACTGCGCGCGCTATGGTGCAGGCCGGCGGCAATGTCGTCATTGCCGACGTTAACGCCGATGCCGGCAATGCCTTGGCCAAGGAACTGGGCCGGGCGCGTTTCATCAAGACCGACGTCGCCGCCGAAGCCGACGGCAAGGCTGCGGTAGCGCTGGCTCTGAAGGAATTCGGCGGCTTGCAGGGCCTGATCAACTGTGCCGGCATCGCCATCGGCGAAAAGACAGTGGGCAAGGAGGGGCCGCATGCGCTCGCCAGCTTCAGCCGCGTCATCGGCATCAACCTGATAGGCACATTCAACATGATCCGCCTCGCCGCGGATGCCATGAGCAAAGGCCAGCCCAATGCCGGCGGCGAGCGCGGGGTGATCATCAACACAGCTTCGGTGGCGGCGTTCGACGGTCAGATCGGCCAAGCAGCGTATTCGGCATCCAAAGGCGGGATAGTGGGCATGACGCTGCCGATCGCGCGCGACCTGTCGCGCTCGGGCATACGCGTGGTGACCATTGCGCCGGGCATTTTCGAGACGCCGATGCTGCTGGGCATGCCCAAGGAAACGCAGGAAGCGCTGGGCAGGATGGTGCCGTTCCCGCCGCGCCTGGGGCGGCCCGCAGAGTACGCGGCACTGGCCAAGCATATTATCGAGAATGAAATGCTGAACGGTGAAGTGATCCGGCTCGACGGTGCCATTCGCATGGCGCCGAAGTAACATTTGCTTCTGCTTTTATCCATAACTGCGTTTTTGGTGCGGATGCGCTTTTCATCGGCGCCAAAAACACGATTGGCGCGCCGAGCGCGCAATGGTCGTTCGACGACCATCGGTGAATACGTCGATCTTTAGCCTTCGAGCTTGCGCGGACGGCGGCCCGTCCGCGCGGATCGCCGATCGTGTAGAAAGGTAACCCCGAACCGTTTCAGAGTTGCTGCCGCTGCAGCAACTGCCGGAACAGCTTCGCCCGACGCATATAGCCGTCGGCGATATTCTGCAGATTGGCTATTTCGGTCTGGGACAGGTCGCGCACGACCTTGGCCGGCGATCCCAGGGCCAGCACGCCATCGGGTATGGTCTTGCCTTCGGGTATCAGCGAACCGGCGCCGATCAGGCAGTGTTGGCCGATCACGGCATGGTTGAGAATGACGCTGTTGATGCCGACGAGGCTGCCCTCGCCGATGCGGCAGCCATGCAGCATGACCATGTGACCGACGGACACATTGCGGCCGAGGCTGAGCTGGATGCCGGCGTCGGTATGCAGCGTCGAGCCGTCCTGCACGTTGCTGCCTTCGCCGATGGTGATCAGGTCGTTGTCGCCGCGGATGACGACGTTGAACCAAATACTGGCCTTGTCCTCGATCACCACCGAACCGATGACGGCGGCGCTGTCGGCAATATACCAGTCTGCGCCCTGCACCTGCACCCTGCGTTCGCCGAGCGAATAGACAGCCATGTTCGATTCCAAAAAAGGGGCCGCAGAAATCATAACAGAAGGCGTCACCTGCTATCATGACGGCCGAAAATGAAAACCAGCAGTTCCACTTTTCTCGATATCCGCGGCCTGCGCTATCACTGCCGCATCTGGGGCGAAGCGGGCCGGCCGAAACTGTTCATGCTGCACGGCTGGATGGATGTGTCGGCGTCGTTCCAGTTTCTGGTCGATGCCCTGCAGGGTGACTGGCAGGTGATCGCGCCGGACTGGCGCGGCTATGGCTTGTCCGCCTGGGGACCGGCCGATTGCTACTGGTTCCCCGATTATATGGGCGACCTGGACCGGCTGCTGGCGCATTTCGAGCCGGAGCGGCCGGCGACGCTGATAGGCCACAGCATGGGCGGCAATATCGCAGGCATGTACGCGGGGGTGCGCCCGGAGCGCGTGGCGCACCTGGTCAATCTGGAGGGCTTCGGCATGAGCCGCAGCGAGCCGGCCAAGGCGCCGGCGCGCTACGCCAAGTGGCTGGACCAGCTCGCCGATAAACCGCGGTTTCGCGATTACGCCGGTTTCGCCGATCTCGCCGGGCGCATGCGCGCCGGCAATCCACGCTTGTCCGAGGCGCGCGCGCTGTATCTGGCACAGCACTGGGGCAGGCAGAACGCCGCGGGGCGCGTCGAGTTGAGGAGCGACCCCGCGCACAAGCTGATCAATCCGGTGTCTTACCAGCTGGAGGAGGCGATGGCGTGCTGGCGCAATGTCGCCGCGCCGGTGCTGTGGATAGACGGTGCCGAATCCAGGACCATGGAGCGGATGCGCATTAATGCCGGGGACGATGAAACCCGCAAGGCATGCTTCCGTCAATTGAGTGCGCATACCATTGCCGAAGCCGGACATATGCTGCATCACGACCAGCCGGAGCGGTTGGCGGCACTGATCGAAGCGTTCCTGCGCCCGAGCTAGTCGCAGGCCGTGGGCCGGGAAGCCATAGGCGGCATGTTAAAATGGCCACTGAATGCCGCCCATGCCCAACTACGACCTGCATTGCCACTCCACCGCTTCCGACGGCTTGCTTGCGCCCGCTGCGCTGGTAGAGCGTGCGGCCGGCAACGGTGTCGATGTGCTCGCGCTCACCGATCACGACGAAATTTCCGGCTTGGCCGAAGCGCGTTTGCGCGCGGCGGAACTGGACCTGCGTTTCATCGACGGCGTTGAAGTATCGGTGAGCTGGGGCGGGATCACGGTCCACATCGTCGGACTCAACATTGATCCGGACAATGCGCAACTGCAGCAGGGCCTGCTGGCGATACGCCAGGGCCGCACCGAGCGCGCGAAGAAAATGGCGCAGGATCTCGCGCGCGCCGGCATTCCAGGCAGCCTGGAGGGCGCCTACGCCTATGTCGACAATCCCAATCTTATCGGCCGCACGCATTTCGCGCGCTTTCTGGTGGAAAAGCGCTATGTCGGCGACGTCAAGAGCGCGTTCCAGCATTACCTGGTGAGCGGCAAACCCGGCTATGTGCCGCACCAGTGGGCGACCTGGCACGATGGCCTCGCCTGCATCAAGGCGGGGGGGGGCGTGGCAGTGCTCGCGCATCCGGGGCGCTACAAACT
>DAIDTN010000077.1 GCA_027457185.1 Burkholderiales bacterium
AAGCAACTATGGCTTCGCCCCATTCCCCGAAACAAAACCATATTCTCGCGGCCCTGCCTGTAGAGGACTAGACGCGCCTGCTGCCCAATCTGAAACCTATCGAGATGCCGCTAGGTTGGGCGGTCTACGAACCCGGCAGCCACCAGAGCTACCTCTATTTCCCGACCACCAGCCTGGTCTCGCTGCTCTACGTCATGGAAGACGGCGCCTCGGCGGAAATCGCGATCACCGGCAACGAGGGTCTAGTCGGCATCTCCCTGTTCATGGGCGGCGAAACCACGCCGAGCAGGGCGGTGGTGCAAAGCGCGGGCAACGGCTACCGGCTTGGTGCGAGTGTCGCAAAGAAGGAATTCGCAGCGGGCGGTCATTTGCAGCATCTGGCGCTGCGTTACACCCAGGCGCTGATCACGCAGATGGCGCAGACCGCGGTGTGCAACCGGCACCATGCGCTGGACAAGCAATTGTGCCGCTGGCTGCTGTTAAGCCTGGACCGACTGCAAGGCAACGAACTGGTGATGACGCAGGAGCTGATCGCCAACATGCTGGGCGTGCGCCGCGAGGGCGTGACCGAGGCCGCCGGCAGGTTGCAGGCGGACGGATTGATCCACTACCGTCGCGGCCACATCAAGGTGCTGGATCGCACAAGATTGGAGAAACGCGTTTGCGAGTGCTACGCGGTGGTGAAAAGGGAATACGACCGCTTGCTGCCATACGTGATTCCCGGGCTCCCAAACAACGCTGCATAGCCGCCGTCCTTCTAGCTTCTGATAATTGCTCCTAGTTAAGCTAGCTCAAGCGTAACCAACCAGTAGTGCCCAGATTCGCCCTGGTCGGGGAGCCCACCCGGGCTCGCACTTCTGAAGTAGACGCTAGCGTCCCTTGCCGACAGTGCGACTCAACCCGCGGCCGGGTTGTCCCGATCGAGCTTGAGCCAGACGCACTTGCCCTTGCTCTGGGACTCGATGTCCTACAGCACGGCGGCGTGCTCGGCGAGTTCTTCCGCGGTGGCGGCGAGGAGCTTAAACGGGACACGCTCGACCGGCGCGCCTGAGGCCGATTGCGCGGCTGCCGGCATCTCCTCGAGTTCCATCATCAGGCTCTCCTGGCCGCGGGTCATGGCGAGGTAGACCTCGGCCAGCAGTTCGGCGTCGAGCAGCGCGCCGTGCAGGGTGCGGTGGGTGTTGTTTACGCCATAGCGCTCGCACAGGGCGTCGAGCGAATTCTTCTTGCCCGGGTGCAGTTCTTTCGCCAGCTTGAGCGTGTCCTTGACGCCGGTGCAGTGCTGCGACAGCGGCGGCAGCTTCGCCAGTGCCAGTTCCTGTTCGAGAAATTCGACGTCGAACGGCGCGTTGTGGATGACGAGTTCCGCGTCGCGTATGTAGTCGATGAATTCGGCGGCGATCTCGCGAAAGCGCGGCTTGTCGAGCAGGAACTCGTCGCTGATGCCGTGCACTTTCACCGCGCCCTCTTCGCTCGCGCGCTCGGGATTGAGATAGTGATGGAAGTGGTTGCCGGTCGGGCGGCGGTTGAGCAGCTCGAGGCAGCCTATCTCGATCACCCGGTCGCCCAGCTTGGCGTTGAGGCCGGTGGTCTCGGTGTCGAGTACGATCTGGCGCGTCATTTTTTCCAATCGCAAGGATGGCCTTGCCTATCGCGGACGATTATAACCAATCGCAATCTCATGCGAACCGTGCCTGTCTCCCGGTCAGCGGCCGAGGCGCAGGGAATCGATGCCGCGATTGGCCAACGCGTCGGCGCGCTCGTTCTCCGGGTGTCCGGCATGCCCTTTCACCCAGTGCCAGCGGATGGCGTGGGCGGCGACGAGCCGGTCGAGTTCCAGCCACAGATCGACATTCTTCACCGGCTTCCTGTCGGCCGTCTTCCAGCCGCGCCGCTTCCAGGCGCCGATCCACTCGCTGATTCCCTTCTGCACATATTGCGAGTCGGTATAAAGATCGATGTCGCAGGGCCGCTTCAGCGCCTCCAGCGCGCGGATCACCGCGGTGAGTTCCATGCGGTTATTGGTGGTGTCCGGTTCGCCGCCGCAAAGCGCCTTCTCGCGGCCATCGAACTGCATCAGCGCGCCCCAGCCGCCCGGGCCCGGATTGCCCTTGCACGCGCCATCGGTATAGATGCGCACCCGCACCGAGCTCGCCGCAGCGCTCAATCTTCGGTCCCGGTGCGGTGATGGTTGCTCTGGGTCAGCGCCGACAAGGCTTTGGCCGGCGCCGGCTGGCTGCGCCAGTTCGGCACCACCAGGCGCATGCCGAGCGTGCGTTTGACCGCACGCACCACGTAGACGCCGCCGGCGATCGGCCACCAGCGATCGCCGGCCTTTTCCATGAACGCCGAGCGCTCCAGCCAATGCGCCTGCGCGAACGGCGGCGCGTAGCAGCCGAAGCGTCCGCCGTTCAGCTCGAAGCTCAGCAGCTGCAGCCAGTCTTTCAGGCGCAACAGACCGATGAAGCGACCGCACCAGGGAAATTCCTTGCGGCCCGGTCCAAGCGCGCGCCGCAAGCCGCAAAGGCTGAGCGGATTGAAGCCCGAGATCACGATCTGGCCGTCGGGCATCAGCACGCGCGTGGCCTCGCGCAATATCCGGTGCGGATCAGCGCTGAATTCGAGCACGTGCGGCAGGATCACCAGGTCGATGCTGCCGCTGGCGAGCGGCAGGGCGCCGCTGTCGGCGCGCAGGTCTGCGGCAGGATCGGTGCCAACCCGGGTGCGCAGGGAAATGCGGTTACGGCGCAGCAAATCGCATTGCGGCAGGCCCACCTGAACCGCGTTGAAGCCGAACACGTCCTCCACTGCGCTGTCGAATTGCGCTTGCTCCCAGCGCAGCACGTACTCGCCCGCGGGGGTGGCGAACCAGTCGGACAGAGTTGACTTTTCCTGCGCTTGCACGAAGACTAGGCCTATGTCCGATAAAAATGATTTTGAAGTCGTTCCGCTGCGCGCGTTCAGGGACAATTACATCTGGACGCTGCGCAACGGCCGTTACGCCGCAGTGGTCGATCCGGGCGACGCGCAACCAGTGCTCGAGTATCTGCAGCACGAGCGGCTGGAGCTGTGCGCCATCCTCGCCACCCACCATCACGCCGACCACGTCGGCGGAGTCGCCGAACTGCTCGCGCAGCGTGCCGTGCCGGTGTATGGCCCGCGCGGCGAGCCCATACCTACGCTGAGCCACCCGGTCAGCGAAGGCGACCAGGTCGAGATTCCTCAACTGGAATTGCGCTTTAGCGTGCTCGACATACCCGGACATACCCGCGCGCATATTGCCTATTATGGCGCAAATTCCCTGTTCTGCGGCGATACGCTGTTCGCCTGCGGCTGCGGGCGGCTGTTCGAGGGCACGGCGCCGCAGATGGCCGCCTCGCTCGCAAAACTTGCGGCGCTGCCCGACTCGACGCTGGTGTACAGCGGTCACGAGTACACTCTGGCCAATATCGATTTCGCCCGTGCAGTCGAACCCGAAAACGAGGAACTCAAGGCGCGCGCCGCGAGCGAGGCGGAAAAGCGCAGCCGCAACCGTCCCACACTGCCGTCCACCATCGGCCACGAGAAAAGAACCAACCCCTTTATGCGCTGCCTGCAGCCGGCGGTGATTGCATCGGCGGACAAGTACCTGGGGGCTCGCGCAGGCGATCCGGTACAAGTGTTCGCCGCCCTGCGCAATTGGAAAAATGCCTACTAAGATCCTATTTTTCCTTGCTTTTCCTTGACCGAACCCGCTCCCGCGGATAGCATTACGGGTTAATAAACGAGGCAGGGGGGCTATGCCCGCATTCCGCTTTATCGTGGCCGTCGTTTTTGCCGCGCTTGCTTCTGGCTGCGCCATGACGCCGACGCAGACCGATATGACTGCAGCGCGCCGGCCCGCGACCGATCTTCCCGCCGCGCGTGCTGCAGAAGGGGCAGGCAGTTTGGCATCCGCCGGGGCCTCGCCCTCGCTACCGATCCAGGCACTGCCCAGTCCCTCATCCCGGGAAATAAAGGACAAGCTGCGCGCGATCCCCACCATCGACCTGACGTCGGTGCCCGCGGATCTGTGGGACCGCATCCGCAACGGCTTTGCCATTCCCGATATCTCCAGCCCGCTGGTGGAAGACCGGCAGATCTGGTACGCAAGCCAGCCGAGCTACGTCAAGCGCATGGTCGAGCGTGGCAAACGTTACCTTTATTACATCGTCGAGGAGCTGGAGAAACGCGGCATGCCGACCGAGCTCGCGCTGCTGCCCATGGTGGAGAGCGCGTTCAATCCCATGGCCTATTCGCGTTCGCACGCCTCGGGCCTGTGGCAGTTTATCCCCTCCACCGGCAAGAATTACAATCTGCAGCAGAACTCGTGGTATGACGGTCGGCGCGACATCGTCGCCTCGACCAGCGCAGCCCTCGATTACCTGCAGTATCTGTACCAAATGTACGGCGACTGGGATCTCGCGCTGGCGTCCTACAATTGCGGCGAGAATACCGTGGCCCGCGCCATCGAAAAGAACCGGGCCAAGGGGCTGCCTACCGATTATCTCAGCCTCGACCTGCCCACGGAAACACGTTATTACGTGCCCAAGCTGCAGGCACTGAAGAACATCATCGAGAATCCGCGGGCCTTCGGCATCGATCTGGACCCCGTGCCCAATGCGCCCTATTTCGTCACAGTGCAAAATACCGACGACATCGACGTGCGCCTTGCCGCCAAGCTGGCAGACACGCCGCTGTCGGAGTTTCTCGCGCTCAACCCCGGCCACAACCGCCCGGTGATCGTCGCCCGCGGCACCCCGGGCCTGGTGCTGCCGGCAGACAAGGCGAAGATTTTCCTCGCCAACCTGGAAGAGCGCGAGGAGCCGCTGGTTTCCTGGCAGAAATACACGCTCAAGCGCGGCGACAGGCTGGCCCGTATCGCCGCCAGGCACCGCATCTCGTTGGCGCGGCTCGAGCAGGTAAACAACATAGGCAGGGGCACCAGGGTCGGGCCCGGCTACCAACTGTTGCTGCCGCTCAAAGGCGCGTCGCTCGAGCCCTTGCCGCAGATGTACCGGCCACCGCCTGCCTCGGCGCCGAGAGCGACGTTGCGCAAAATAAACTACACGGTAAGGCGCGGGGACACGCTGCCCGCAATCGCCCGCCGCTACCGGGTCAGCGCGGAAGACCTGCGCCGGTGGAATCATGTCGGGCGCCTGCGCGCCGGCCAGCGCCTGGCGATCGAGGTTCGCCACTCACCCCATGCAAAGCGACCGAAACCTGCCTGGAAAAAGCACTATTACAAGGCAAAGCGCTAGCGCGGTTCAGCGCTTCTGCGCACGATAGAGCAAACAACTTACTTCGTGGCTTTCGCTCAGCCGGATAGCATCCGGATAGCCCAGTTTGCATTCGGCCATCGCCTGCGGGCAGCGCGGATGGAAATGGCAACCTCGCGGCGGATCTGCGGGCGAAGGCAGCTCGCCTTCGAGGCGGGGAAACTCGGCACCCACTTCGACATCGCCGCGCGGAAGCGACGCGAGCAGCGCCTGGGTGTACGGATGCCTGGGCGTTCGCAGAACTTCATCCACGGTTCCGCGCTCGACAATGCGCCCCAGGTACATCACCGCGACCTCGTGCGCGAGGTACTCGACCACGGCGATGTTGTGGGTAATGAAAAGGTAGGACAGTCCGAACTCGCGTTGCAGGCCCTTGAGCAGATTGAGTATCTGCGCCTGCACCGAGACATCGAGCGCACTGGTGGGCTCGTCGCAGATGATCAGCCGCGGCCGCACGGCGAGCGCGCGGGCGATCGCGATGCGCTGGCGCTGGCCGCCGGAGAACTCGTGCGGGTAGCGCTCCTTGACCTCGGCGGACAATCCCACGTGCGCAAGCAGCTCGTCGGCGCGCCGGGACATGGCCGCGCTGCCCGCTTCGGTTCCGAGCGCAGCCATGCCTTCGGTGAGGATGTCGGTAACCCGCATGCGCGGATTGAGCGAGGCATACGGATCCTGAAAAATGATCTGAAAGTCGGCGCGCCGCCGCCGCAGCGCCGCCCCGCGCAGGCGCGTCAGGTCCACCCCGTCGAAGCCGACTTCACCGGCGCTAGGACGTATCAGCTGCAGGATAGACTTGCCGACGGTGGTCTTGCCGCATCCGGATTCGCCCACCAGCGCCAGCGTCCTGCCGGTGCGAACGTCGAGCGAAACGCCGTCGACGGCCTTTACCCAGCCAACGGTGCGCATGAGCAGGCCTTTGCGAATCGGGAAATGCACCCGCAGCGAACGCACCTTGAGCAGCTCGGCCGAGACCCCCTGCGGCGCCGCCGCTGACTGCGCGCCCGAGCCGGCGTCGAAGGGCCCGGCCGGCTGCGTCGCGCGCAGGAAGCAGCGCACCTCATGCGCCGCACCAAGGGGCGTCCAATCCGGGCTCGCCTCGGTGCAGCGCGGCATGACGAAATCGCAGCGATCGGCGAAGGCGCAGCCCGGCGGTGCCGCTGCGAGCGAGGGCACCTGGCCGCGCATCACCGAAAGCTCGGTTCCGCGCTTGCCGGCGTCGGGAAGCGCATCAAACAGCTTGCGCGTATACGGATGCTGCGGTGCGCGGAAGAACTCATCGCGCGGCGCAATTTCGACGAAGCGCCCGCAATACATCACTGCGACGCGATGGGCCATGTGCGCGACCACGCCCAGGTCGTGCGTGATCAGCAGGATCGACATGCCGTTCTTGCGCTGCAGCTCGCGCAGCAGCTCCAGCACCTGCGCCTGAATGGTTACGTCGAGCGCGGTCGTCGGCTCGTCGGCTATGAGCAGGTCGGGTTCGCCGGCCAGGGCGATCGCAATCATCGCCCGCTGCTTCATGCCGCCCGAGAGCCGAAACGGATAATCGTCGACGCGCATTGCTGCATCCGGGATGCCGACAGCGTCGAGCAATTCGATGGCGCGCGCGCGCATTGCCGCGCCGCGCAGCTGCGTGTGGCGCTGCAGCACCTCCGCAATCTGACGCCCGATGGTTAGCACCGGATTCAGGCTTGTCGCCGGTTCCTGGAAGATCATCGCGATGCGCCGCCCGCGCACATTGCGCATCGCCGCCTCCGGCAGCGACAGCAACTCGGTGCCGTTGACGCTCACGCTGCCCGCGACGATGTGGCCCGCCTCCGGCAGCAGCCGCAGGATCGATAGCGCCGTCATCGACTTGCCGCAACCCGATTCCCCGACAATGGCAAAGGTCTCGCCCCGCGCGATGCGCAGATCCACGCCGTCCACCGCGTGCAGCGTTCCTGCGCTTCCTTCCAGTTCGGTCGCAAGGTGCTCGACCGAGAGCACCGGTTCGCCGCCGTCTGCCGTGCCTGCGGCGTAGCTCACGTCGCCGCCTTCGCCACGCCGCTGCCGACGCGCACGCGCGGGTCGAACGCGTCGCGCACCGCATCGGCGAACAGATTCGCGGCGAGCACCAGCGCAAACATGAACACAAAAGCGGCCACCAGCACCCACCACACCATCGGCTCGCGCGCGATCTCGAGCCGCGCCGCATTGATCATGGTGCCGAAGCTGATCATCGACGGATCGACGCCGACGCCGACATAGGAGAGCACGGCCTCGGCCAGCACCAGACCGGAGAAGTCCATTACCAGCGAGATGATCACCAGGTGCATGACGTTGGGCAATACGTGCCGGGTGATGATGCGGTAATGGCTGACGCCGAACGCCTGCGCCGCCTGGATGAAATCGAGCTCGCGCAGTTTCAGCGTCTCGCCGCGCAGCAGCCGCGCGAGCCCGGTCCAGTTGGTCAGGCCGAGGATAATGCACAGAAACAGCAGCCGCAGGTCGGCGCGCTGCGCGGTGGTCGGGAACAGGTCGGGGTGGGTATCGATATAGACCTGCATCATCAGCACCGCCGCGGCGATGAGCAGCACGCCTGGTATCGAATTAAGCGTCGTGTACACGTACTGGATCACGTCATCGACCCAGCCCTTGAAATAGCCGGCCATGATGCCGAGCATCACGGCGAAGGGCAGCATCACCAGTGTCGTCAATGCGCCGATCATGAGGCCGGTGCGCACGCTCTTCAGCGAAAGGTAGAGTACGTCCAGTCCGACCTTGTCGGTGCCGAGCACATGGTATTCCGCGGAAAGCGAGGCCGCGGCGAATCCGAGCACGAGCAGCGCCAGCGCGGCGTAGAGCGCTCCCCTCCATGCAACCCGCGTTCGCCCGCTCCAGACCGCGTGCCACGCCGCCGCCGGACTCGTGCTCTCGCGCCTGGCGATCGCGGTCAATAATGACAGCACAAGTACCAGCCACAGCGCGACACCCGCGCCGGCCCCCAGCGCGATGCGCCGCGCGATATCGCGATCGCGGTCGCTCTCGTGCGCAAGCTGCGCCCCGCCGAAGCGCAGGCGCGGATACTCCCGCACCACCCGCCCGCCGCCGAGTTCTACCGTTTCCCTGGCATAGGCACGCGTCGCCAACGGTGCCGAATAGGTCGTCTCCGTGTGCGTGCGCAACGGCGCCAGCGCGAGGTCCAGGACCGACAGCACCTCCACCGAGTAGACCGGGGCGTGTGCGTCGCCAGCCGCCCCGATCGCGGGTCGAAAATGCAGCGAGTCCGCAAGTCCCACCAGCCCATAGGCGGCGAGGATCACCAGCGACATCGTCCCGGCCGAGCTCTGCAGCACCCGGCGCCAGGGCGCCGCGAGGTGTTCGTGGCGATGGACGTGCCAGAAGTACGCCGCCACTGCGGCGACAAGCGCCCACAGCAAGGCGTCGGTCCAGAGGACGACGATCATTCGAACCTCACCCGGGGATCTACCAGGGTGTAGGAAATATCGGTCAGAATCAGCCCGATGACATAGAGCACCGAGCCGAGAAACACCATCGACCGCACCACCGCGAAGTCCTGCGATCCGATCGCGTCGATGGTGTAGCTGCCAAGGCCCGGAATGCCGAAGAACGACTCCGTGAGCAGGCTGCCCAGGAACAGCAGCGGTATTTGCGCCACCGCACCGGTGAGGATCGGAATCATCCCGTTCTTGAGCACGTGGCGGAACAGCACCGTGGTTTCGGCAAGTCCTTTTGCGCGCGCGGTGCGCACGTAGTCCTTGCCGATCTCCTCGAGGAATCCGGTGCGGTACAGACGCGCGCCGCTGCCGATGCCGCTGATCACGCCGATGATCACTGGCAGGATGACGAAACGCACCGCCTCGATGCCGCCCTCGTATCCGGAAATCGGCACTAGGCGCCACAGCTTGCTCACGAAAAACTGCCCGGCGATGATGTAGAACAGCGTCGATATCGACATCATCGCGACGCACAGCACCACGCCCCAGAAATCGATGGCGGTCGCGCGAAAGAACGTCATCAGCAACGCGAATGTGATGTTGACCGCCAGGCCCGCCAGCAGCACCGGCAAGGCGATTGCCATGCTTGGCCACATGCGCGTTTTGATTTCCTGGGAGATGTTGCGCCCGTCATCCGACTGCCCGAAATCGAACACGAACAGCTTGACCGACTTCTGGTAAAAAACCGTCTCGGTCAGCCGCGCTATCCCGCGCGCCCCGGCGTTGAACAGCAGCGGTTTGTCGTAGCCGCGTTCGGCTTTCCATACCTCGATCGCCTCGGGGGTAACGCGCTTGACTCCGAGTTGCATGCGCGCCATGTCATCCGGCGTGTTCACCACGAAAAAAAGCGCAAACGTGATCAAATTCACGCCAATCAGGATCGGGATTGCGTAGAGGATGCGCCGGACCAGATAGGCGATCATTTCGATGCTCCGATCGGCCGCGCCGCCATGCGCTCGCGCCGGCGGTAGCTCAACACTGCCGGCAGCCCCACGATGAGAAGCAGGAACGCGGCCAGGCCGATCGGCCACACAACGGGCGCGTTCCATTGCGCACGGCGCTTTTCGCGCAGCGCCACATCGATCCTGTAATACTTCATTTTGTTGCGGGCCATCTGATTCGGCTTGACGTTGTACAGCCAGGCATGGTTCAGGCTGTACTCCTTCGGGTGGTAGCCCCACACCCAGGGCGAGTCGTGGCGCAGGATCGCGTACATGCGATCGATGATCGCCTGGCGTTCGGGCCCGTTGTCCATCACCTTCATCTGATCGAACAGCCGGTCGTATTCAGGATTGGAATAGTTGGCGGAATTCTCCCCGTTGAATTTGACCCGGCTCTGCGCCGTAGTCAGCAGGAACAGGAAATTCTCCGGATCGGGATAATCCGCATTCCAGCCCCAGATGAACATCTGCTCCGAGCCTTTGCGGATCTTGTCCTGGAAGCGGGTGTAATCGGTATCGCGGATCTCCAGTTGCACGTCGAT
>DAIDTN010000078.1 GCA_027457185.1 Burkholderiales bacterium
GCCATGATCGGCCAGCGTGATCGGCTGCCCCTCGAGTTTCATCTGACCCGCTTCGATGTGCTGCAGATAGGTGGCGAGCAGCTGCAGGCCGTGGGTGTCGTGGCCGAGCAGGTCGGCTTCGACCAGGATATCGGCAACGTCATGGGCGCGATCCCGAGGCATTCCGGCCGCGACCAGCAGCGCCTCGGCAAAATTGATCAGAGTGGAAGCGTCATGGCGCGCCCTGGACTCAGCGCTGGTAGAAGAGGAGGGCGCAGTGCTCATGATTTGTTGTGGGCGGTAATGAGGGCGCATGCGCAGATCGGCATGAACCGATTTTACCGTGTATGTGCAGGGCGAGCGCGCCCATCACCGTCGGTGGCTGTCACGGGGGCCGCATACGTCTCGCCTATCACTTCCAGAGGCAGGTCGCGCGGGCGCCCGATGCTGCAGTCCGCCAAACCGGGGTAGCGCAATTCGAGCATTTGTGCGCGCAAGAACGGTATCGGCGCTTGAAATCTGCCACGCCTGTCCTATCCTTAACCTATATGAAATTGAGGATTGCAAACATGACTCGCGTATCGCTATTGTTGTTCCTGCTCTTGGCAGGCAGCCAGTTTCCCGCCATCGCCGCCGACGCCGTTTCGCCCAGCGCGGCCTACAAGGCCGCGCAGAAGGAAGCCGCGTCCAGGTATGCGTCGGACAGGAAACTCTGTGCCGAGGAATCGACCTCCAGCGCCCGTATGCAATGTTTGCGGGACGCAAAGGCGGAACACGACAAGGCATTGGCCGCGGCAAAACAAAAACTGGCCACGGATACCAAGCTTGCTCCGAGCGCCGCGGCTTGCGCGGATTGCGGGCAGGTGGTCGGCGTGCTCATGCAAACGAAAAAAGGCAAAGGCGGAGCGCTCGGCACAATCGGTGGTGGCGTTGCCGGCGCGCTGCTCGGCCATCAAGTGGGCGGGGGCACAGGCAAGGACGTCGCGACGATCGCCGGCGCGGCCGGCGGAGCCTACGCCGGCTACAAGGCCGAGGAAAAGCTGCGGTCCGCCAAGATCTGGACCGTCACCGTCAAAATGGACAGCGGCGAGCAGCGCGCCATCGAGTTCGACAATGAACCCTGCGTGAAGAACGGGGATCTGGTCAAGGTATCGGGGAACACCATAACCCGCCGTTGAGCCGGGTTGAATTCGCACATACTTGTGGTCTCGGACTCTTCGGCTTCTACCCGCACACCCCCACATAGCCGCAGGCGCTGCAGAATTCGCAGCCGTCCTTCTTGATCACGGCGTAATTGCCGCACTCGGGGCAACGCGCGCCTTTCATCATCGGCGTCGCGCCGCGCTCCGGGGTTTCGAGTATGCCCATGGTCTGCACCGGCATGCCGTCCTCGGTCAGGAGGCCCAGCATGGCGTAGCGGTGGATGATCAGCCGCGCGAGGTAGGACACGGTCGAGGGCCAGTTCTGCTGTTTGCGCGTACCCGGGGTGAAGGCCATGAAATCGCCGAGCGGCTCGGGATAGTTCAAGAGCTTCCTCAGCTTCATCCCGATCCAGGCCGGGTCGATGATGCGCATGTCGAGCGACAGGATCTTGCACAGCCCGTCGAGCGCGCGCGGATATTCGCCCGAGAGCCACATCGAGTAGGGCCGGGTGACGCCGTCGGGCAGGGTGATTTCCTTCAAGCCCAGCACGAAGTCGTCGCGGGTGCCGGGGTTGAGCACGTCCACCGTCCAGGACATGGTGCCGTCGGCGCCGGTCTTGGGCTCCTTCAGGCTGAACATGGCGTCGAGCACCGGCCCGTTTTTCGAGTCGGGCAGCGCGCCCAGGCGCTCGCAGCGCCAGCGCACCAGTTGCGCCACGGCGGAGGTGACACTGGGCATATGCTTGTTTTCGCCGTGCGGTGGAAACGGCATGTCGAAGGCATCGTCGCCCAGGGTCTTCGCCAGGGTGTCGAGCTTCAGCCGCAGCCACGCCGGATCGTCGGCGCGCATGTCCATGGACAGGGTTTTCGCCACCGCGCCCAGGCCGCGCGGCTGCTCGCTGCCGTTGACCCAGACTTCGAACGGATGCGGGTGGAGTTCATTTTCGACATGGCCCACGAACAGCGCAAAATGCCCGTGTGGATGCTCGATCATATAGGTCCAGGCCGGATTGCCTTCGGCCAGCTTGGGCCGGCCCGGCCAGCGCAGGCTGGCGAGCACGGGCTCGGGCACCGCCTTGATTTCGATGCGGCGATTGACGTCGCTGCTGACGAAATCCTGCGGCTGCTTCGCTTGCGTGCTGTCTACCGACAGCACCGAGCCGAGCACGTTGTTCGGACGATAGGTGGCGAGCCCCTTCAAACCCGATTTCCACGCGGCCATGTACAGGCCCTGGAAATTTTCGTAGGGATAGTTCTCCGGCACGTTGACCGTCTTGGAGATGCTGGTGTCGATAAAGGGTGCTACCGCTGCCACCATGGCTTCGTGCGCCGCGGCCGAGATCGCGAGCGCGGTGACGAAATAATCGGGCAGGCTGTCGTCATTACCTTTTGCGCCGGCGCCCGCAGGGGCGGGCAGGGCGCCATTGGCGACCAGGTGCCGGTACAGGCGCCAGGCGTAATCCTCGACCGGGAACTCCTGCAGCGTGCCGTCGGCCATGCGCTTCTTGCGCGTGTAGGTCCAGGAGAACGGCGGCTCTATGCCGTTGGAGGCGTTGTCGGCGAAGGCGAGGCTGATGGTGCCGGTGGGGGCGATGGACAGGAGATGGCTGTTCCTCAGGCCCTGTTTGCGGATCAGCGCCTTGATTTCGGCCGGCAGTCGCGTGGCGAAGCTGGTGCCGGAGAGGTACATGTCGGCATTGAACAGCGGGAAGGCGCCGCGCTCGCGCGCGAGGTTGCTCGATGCGCGGTAGGCGTAATCGCGCATGGCTTCGGATATCTTCGCCGCGGTCTCGCGCGCGGCCTCGCTGTCGTAGCGCTGGCACAGCATGATCAGCGCGTCGCCCATGCCGGTGTAGCCCAGGCCGACGCGGCGCTTGTTCATCGCCTCTTCGTGCTGCTGCGGCAGCGGCCAGGCGGTCGCATCGAGCACGTTGTCGAGCATGCGTACCGAAGTCTCCACCGTCGCGCCAAAGCGCTCGAAGTCGAACGCGGCTTCCGCGGTGAACGGGGCGGTGACGAAGTTGGTCACGTTGATCGAGCCCAGGCAGCAGCAGCCGTAGGGGGGCAGCGGCTGTTCGGCGCAGGGATTGGTGGCCTCGATGGTCTCGCAATAATTGAGGTTGTTGTCGCGATTCATACGGTCGAGGAACAGGATCCCCGGCTCGGCGTGATCGTAGGTCGAGCGCATGATCTGGTCCCACAGCTCGCGCGCGCGCAGCTTGCGGTAGACCCACAGCCCGTCTTCGCGCTGATAGGCGCCGCTGTCCATCAACTCTTGGTGCGGCCGCGCCTTGTGCGCGAGTTCCGCTTCGAGGTCGTTCTCCACCGCCTGCATGAAGGCATCGGTGACACCGACCGATATGTTGAAATTGGACAGGTCGCCGCGATCCTTGGCATGGATGAATTCCTCCACGTCGGGATGGTCGCAGCGCAGCACGCCCATTTGCGCGCCGCGGCGCGAACCCGCCGATTCCACCGTCTCGCAGGAGCGGTCGAACACACGCATATAGGATACCGGACCGCTGGCGCGCGAATGCGTGCCCTTCACTTCCGAACCTTTGGGCCGGATCGAGGAAAAATCATAGCCGACGCCGCCGCCGCGGCGCATGGTTTCGGCCGCCTGCTGTAGCGCGGTGTAGATGCCGGGCTTGTTGTCGACAATTTCGGAAATCGAGGCGCCCACCGGCTGCACGAAGCAGTTGATCAGCGTCGCCTGCATCTGAATGCCGGCGGCCGACATGATGCGCCCGGCCGGGATGAAGCCGGCTTCCATCGCCTGCAGGAAGCGTTTCTCCCACAGCCCGCGTTTGTCCTCAGGTTCGACCGCGGCCAGCGCATGAGCGATGCGCGCGCGCACTTCGGCAATGCTGCTTTCAGTGCCCTTCGCGTACTTCTCGAGCAGTACTTCTCGGCTGATTGTTTGATCGGGGAGGGGCGCAACTGCTACGCTTGAAACCCTTATTTCTTTTTTTGTAATGTCCATTTTATCAATGCCTTATAATGGAGTCTTGTGGTAATGTGTGACCAGCATACTACAAATTTCGGGGAAGTACAGCACTGCAAAAAATATTTTTTTCTGCTATAAGCGGGCGCGAATTTTGCGCGCACTCGCACCCGGTAAGCGCCTTGACTGGGGACCGATCGGTGCAGTATCCCTAGGTTTTTAAACGCATTCTTGCCGACCGTCGCGAAACGGGCCGTTCGCAGCTTCCCGGCAACGGACCGGCCGGCCGGCGTGATCTCCCTGCTTGCGCGGCTGGCGGAAGCTGCGCGCACATCCGTGGGTTGCGTGCACGGCGAATCGGCAGGCAGCGCGTGAATCTTGCGTTACAGCCTGAGGTCTCACCGCTGCGCCTTGACTTTGATCAATCGAGGCGACGTGTGTAGCGCCATCATGTGTAGGAGTCCTGCGGCGATCGAAAATTCGGACAGGCCGCCGGAAAATCACATGGGCACAAAACAGGAAATCATCGGTTCGCTGGGCGAGAAGCAGTTGCTCCTGCCGGGCCTGGTGCAAAGCGGCCTCGCGGCCAACGACAGGGTTAAATACTATTTCACGCTGCTGCAGCTGGCGCGGGAACAGTGCGAGCAGCCAGCGCCGAATCCGCCAGATTTGCAGCGCGAGCGCGAGGCGAGCGGCGTCGCCGATACCGAGTTCGACGGCGTGATCGCGGCGAGCCGCGGCCTGCCGGGGGGGCGCTGCCGTATACCCGGGGCTGCGGCGCTGCTGGGTCGCGTGCTGGACTGCCTGAAGGGGATGCTGGCGCCGGTCGAGCTGGCGCAGGAGCTTGGCCTGGAGAGCGGCGCGGACGAGTACCGCAAGCGGTTCGCAGCGGTGACCAAGCTCGCGCGCGGCGTACGCAAGGACCTTCTGCCGGCAGGGCTGATTGCGGCTCTGACGTCCGGCGAGCGCAAGCGCGGCGACACGGCGCACCTGCTGGTGATGGACCTGCACAAGGCCTTGAACCGGCTGCAGGGGGAGTTGTCGCGCGAGAGCGTGGAAGGTGCGCGCGTCTACGGCCTGCGCGCACAGGAAAAGGAACTGGTGCGCGCGTTCATGCGCGGCCTGAACTCGACCCAGGCGCTCAAGCTTGACCATCCGGGTCTGGGCACCACGGCCACCCTGAACGGCAGGCAGCTGGTGCTGCAGAACGACATCGGCACTACCGACGCGCATGTGCTGGTGGTGCACGTCGAGGGGCTTATCGCCACCGTCACCTATTCCGACGTGCACCTGGAACGGCTGCTGTTCTTTCAGAGCATGTTCGAAAAATTCGCGGTCGAATGGGAGGAAACCCGCTCGCGCCGCGAAAGTGGGTTGAACCAGGGCGGCATCTACCACCTGTGCATTGGCAGCTACAAGGCGCGCGATCGCGAACAGCTTGTGCAATACCTGGCCTTTCTCGGTTCGCGCCTGGTGTTCCTGATCGACTGGAACCGCGCGCGCAAGCGCCTGCGCGCCTTCGTGCGCAAGCGCGACGGCATCGTGGTGCTCAAATGGGCGGCGGACAACGGCTACGGCCATATGGCTTTTCTCAAGGTCGGCGGTGACGTGCTGATCTACGACGCGATGCAGTTTGCGATCAAGGGGGCGCCGCGCTTCGGCGAGGACCTGCGCGACATGCTCGGCCGGGAGCGCGCGCTGGCGTTCCTGAAATTCGTCGTGCGCACCTGCGCCGAGGGCGTGCTAACGGCCAAGCCCGATTCGCTGATTCGCGACGAGGTGCGGGCCGAGCTGGCGAACTACTTCCACAGCGCCGAGCGCGACCTGTTCGACCTGGCTTGCGAGCATGCGGCGCTGCTGGTCGAACTCGCTTCGGGCGTGCGCGACGGCGTGCTGCAACTGCAGCTCGCTGGTGCCAACGGGGCTTTCGCGCGCATCGCCGGGCGCGCCAAAGCCTGGGAAACAGCAGCCGACAGTCTGCTCAACCAAGTGCGCGCCGCGGTCGACCATTCCGCCGGGGCGGTGTTTTTCAAGGTGCTGCTGGAGGCGGCGGACGACGTTGCCGACAGCCTGGAGGAAGCGGCATTCAATTTCACCCTGTTCCCGCCGCGCAACGCGCCCGGGGACGCGCATGGGCGTCTGCGCGTGCTCGCCGACCTGCTGGTGAGCGGGGCGCAGGAATACCTGAAGGCGCTGACCACCGCGCGCTACGTGCGCCGCGGCGGCGATCGCGATGACATGCGCGATTTTCTCGAGGCGGTGCACCGCATCACCACGGTGGAGCACGAAAGCGACCAGGCGCAGCGCTCGATCAAATCCGCCTTGCTCGCGTCGGAAAGCGATGCGCGCGGCCTGTTCGTGGTGGCTGAAGTCGCGCGCAATCTGGAAGAGGCGGCCGACGCCCTGATGCACAGC
>DAIDTN010000079.1 GCA_027457185.1 Burkholderiales bacterium
CTTTTCGGCTAACGCAGTGGCGATACTCAATGCCTGCGGCGCAAAGGACCTATTCACCGTGGATGTGCTGGCCGATCCGGAAATCCGCCAGGGCATCAAGACCTACGCCAACTGGCCGACCATCCCCCAGCTCTATGTCAAGGGCGAGTTCGTCGGTGGCTCCGACATCATGGGCGAAATGTACCAGTCGGGCGAACTGAAAAAACTGCTGAGCGCGTAAGGCGCAAACCGCGCGCAGTCCCTGGCGGACAGCTGCGACGGTGGCAATCCCGTCAGTCTGAGTGCATGCCAGCGGCTGCATCGGCTGGGACCGGACCATGGCCGTGCTCGAGCGCCTGGCCGTCGCAGTCCGGCTGCGGCGCAAGCGCTCCGGCTAGAGGCTCAGGGCTTCGCTGGGTCTGCCGACGGCGGCTGCAAACAGCGGTTTATTAGACGCCGATGAGCCGCGTGTTCGACAAGGACAGGCGATCGACCAGGATCGCCATGAAGGCGCGGTCGAATCGGTGGCGGCAAATGTCCGACGCGCGGTCGAGGTCTTCGTTGTGTATGGTGATCACGCGCGACTCGCTCAAGGCGACGACATCGGCGCTGCGCACGCTGCCGGTCTCCCGGGAGATATAAGCCATCTCGCCGAAACATTCGCCCGCGTTGAGGATATTGAGCAGCTTTCCCTGTTTGATCACCTTGACTTCACCGGATGCGAGCAGGCAGAAGAAATCGCCCGTCTGCCCGTCGAACATCAGCGCCTTGCCCGGCTGGCAATATTCCCAACTGCTGATGCGCATCACCTCCCACAACTCGGCGTCGCCGAAATCGTCGAAGAAGGGCAGGCTGCGCAGGATGTTGAATTTCTCGCTGTCGGCGAACTCGTCCTTTCGCGCCGCCTGTTCGCTGCTGATGACCGCAGCCAGGTCGTCGGAGAACTCGTCCCAGTCGCGGTAGCGCTGCTCGAGCTCCTTTTGCATCGCTTTGCGCACGATGTGGTCCGCCGCGGGCGGGATTTCCGGGCGCAGGCTCGATGGCGGTTGGGGCTCGACGTTGGTGATCTGGTACATCATGCTGAAATTGTTGCTCGCCTGAAACGGCAGCTGCCCGGTCAGCAGCTGGTACATCACTACGCCGAGCGAATAGATATCGGTCTGCAGCGTGAGCGGATGCTCCTTGATCTGTTGCGGCGACATATAGGCGGGAGAGCCGATACCGCTCACCTGGGTCGCCATGCTGGTGGTGATCAGTGCGGAGCCGAAGTCGGAAATCTTGATGTCGGTCTCGCCATGCAGCAGGATGTTGGCCGGCTTGATGTCACGGTGGATGACCCCAGCGCGGTTGGCGAAATCCAGCGCGCGGGTGCATTTGAATACGATTTCGACAACTTTTTCCACCGGCAACAGCGCGCTCGCGTTGCAGTGCGGTTCGAGCGTGCCGCCGTCCACGTATTCCATCACCACGTAGCTGATACCCTCGTCCACTACCGCGTCGTAGATCTGCACGATATGCGGATGCGTGAGCTTGCCTGCGAGCGAGGCTTCGGTGATGAAGAGCTTCCTGAACAGGTTGCGGTTCTCGTCGTCGCCGAGAGCGTCCGGAAACACCACCTTGATCGCGACTTCGCGGCCGGCAAAAGGGTCGTGGCACAGATACACTTCGCTGGTGGCCCCTTCGCCGAGTTTTCTTACGACCTGGTACTTGCCGATTTTCTCCATTGCCGCCTATTTCAGACTCTTGCGCGCGCGCGTAATCGCGGCGCGCACGCGCCTGGGCGCGGTGCCGCCGACATGGTCGCGGCTGGCGAGCGACCCCTCCAGGGTCAAGACCTTGAAAACATCGGCGCCGACCAGCGGCGCGAATCGCCGCAATTCGGCCAGGCCGAGCGCGGCGAGATCGCAGCCGCGCGCATCCGCAGCGCGCACCGCGCGCGCCACCGCTTCGTGCGCATCGCGGAACGGCAGGCCTTTTTTCACCAGGTAGTCGGCGAGATCGGTTGCGGTCGCATGGCCTTCGAGCGCCGCCGCGCGCATCGCGCCGGCGTCGACTTCGATGCCGGCCACCATCTCGGTGAAAATCGCGAGCGTGTCGGCGAGCGTGTCGACGCTGTCGAACAGCGGTTCCTTGTCTTCCTGGTTGTCCTTGTTGTAGGCGAGCGGCTGCGCTTTCATCAGCATCAGCAGCGCCATCAGGTGGCCGGCCACGCGGCCGGTCTTGCCGCGCGCGAGTTCGGGCACGTCCGGATTCTTTTTCTGCGGCATGATCGACGACCCGGTGCAGAAGCGGTCGGGCAGGCGGATGAAGCCGTAGCGCGGGCTCATCCACAGCACCAGCTCCTCCGACAGCCGCGAAATGTGGGTCATGATGAGCGCGGCCGCTGCGCAGAACTCGATGGCGAAGTCGCGGTCCGACACCGCATCGAGCGAATTGGCGCAGACGCCGTCGAACCCCAGAGATTTCGCGACCATGTCGCGATCGATCGGGTAGGACGTGCCGGCAAGCGCGGCTGCGCCCAGCGGCAGGCGGTTGACGCGCTTGCGGCAGTCGGCAAGGCGTTCGCGGTCGCGCGCGAACATCTCGAAATAGGCCATCAGGTGGTGGCCGAAGGTCACCGGCTGCGCCACCTGCAGGTGGGTGAAGCCGGGCATCACCGTGCCGGCATGGCGCTCGGCCAGGTCGAGCAGGCTTGCCTGCAGCGCTTTGATCTGCGCGCCGATCGCGTCGATCGCTTCGCGCAGCCACAGGCGCACGTCGGTCGCCACCTGGTCGTTGCGCGAGCGCGCCGTGTGCAGGCGCTTGCCGGCGTCGCCGGCGAGCGCGGTCAGACGGCGCTCGATGTTGAGGTGCACATCCTCGCTTTCGAGCGACCATTTAAACTTGCCGCTGCGCACTTCGGCGAGGATGGTGCGCATGCCGGATTCGATCGCCGCGAGGTCGCGCCTGGAGATTACCGCGCACGCGGCGAGCATGCGCGCGTGCGCGAGCGAGCCGCGGATGTCGTGTTCGGCCAGGCGCTTATCGAACGAGACCGAGGCGGTATAGCGTTGCACCCGCTCGGCCACCGGCTCGGCAAAGCGGCCCGACCAGGCGGCGTCGGGCCGCGTTGTCCTGTGTGTGTTCTTGCTCATTGCGCGGAATGCAGTCAGAATCGAAACAGCCCGGCGCTTGCGCGCCAATTGATTTACGTTTTCAAGAGTTTACCCGTGGCAAGTATAGAGCAAAACGCGCCTGCCGACTCCCTGCCGGATTTCCGCAATCTGGGTGTCGCGCTGCGCATTCTGCTGCTCGGCAACATCGCCGGCTTCGCCGCCGCGCTGATCCACTCGCAAGACGCGGCGCAGTTCGCGCCCGAGTTCACGCAGGCGGCGGTGGTGCTGGAGCCGGTGCTGCTGCTGTCGCTGGTGTCGCTGTATGCCTTGTCGAAATGGCTCGCGCGCCTGCGCTACGCGCTGGGCGTCGCGCTGGTGCTGCTGCTGGTCGCCGGCTGGACCACGCTGATCCTCAGCCTGGGCAGGGTGCTCTGGGCCGGGCCGACCAACTATGGAATTGTGCGCGCGTGGATTCTGGGAGCGCTGCTCACGGCATGCCTCCTCGCCTATTTCTTCTGGCGCAGGCGCGCGTACTCGCCCGCCATGACCGAATCGCGGCTGCAGGCGCTGCAGGCGCGCATTCGGCCGCATTTTCTGTTCAACAGTCTCAACGCCGTGCTTTCCCTCATCCGCAGCGAGCCGAAGCGCGCCGAAGAAGCGCTGGAGGACCTGGCGGAACTGTTCCGCGCGCTGATGCAGGACAACCGGCGTCTGTCCACGCTGGCCGACGAACTGGCGCTGTGCCGCCAGTACCTCAATCTGGAACAACTGCGGCTGGGCGAGCGGCTGCGTATCGACTGGGACATCGCGGCCATGCCGGCGGATGCGCTGGTGCCGCAGCTGCTGTTGCAGCCGCTGGTGGAAAACGCGATCTACCATGGCATAGAACCGGGCATGGAGCCGGGCACGGTGCGCATAAGCATCGTCCGGGAAAAAAACCAGGTGCGCCTGCTGCTTACCAACCCCTATCATCCGGATTACCAGCACCGCGCCGGCAACCGCATGGCGCTTGCCAACATCCGCGAGCGCCTCGCCCTGCATTTCGACGTCGAGGCGAACCTTAGCACCGAAGTGGTGGGGGACAGGTTCGAGATTCGCATCGTGCTGCCTTATCGTAGGGCGGCATGAGCAGGGAGCAGGTTCCGCGCATAGCGCGGATGCGACCGGCCGCGATTGCCGCCGGACGCCGACGGTGCGCCGGTTCGAAATGCGACGACGGATCGGAGGCGGCGGCGTGAGCAACGCGCTCAGAGTGGTGCTGGTCGACGACGAGGTACCGGCGCGCTCGCGCCTGAAGGAGTTGATCGCCGATTGCGCGCCGTTCGCGCCGGCAATGGTGGTGGGCGAAGCCGGCAACGGCAAGGAGGCGCTGGAACTGCTCGCTTCGGTCAGCGCGGATCTGCTGCTGGTGGACATCCGCATGCCGCAGATGAGCGGCATCGAGTTCGCGCGCCACGCGCTGGCGCTGCAGCCGTCGCCGGCGATCATTTTTGTCACCGCTTATGACGAGTACGCGATCAAGGCGTTCGAGGTGCGCGCGCTCGACTATTTGTTGAAGCCGGTGCGCCGCGCGCGCCTGCAGGCGGCGCTGGTGCGCGCGCGCGGCCTGGCCGCCCCCAGCAGCGAAGCCCTGCGCGGACTGGAGAGCGCGCCGCGCCGGCATCTGCCCATACCCGAGCGCGGGCGCATTACCCTGGTTCCGATCGCCGATGTTCTGTATCTCAAGGCGGAGTTGAAATACGTCACCATCCGCACTGCGGAGCGCGAGTACCTGTTGGAGGAGTCGCTCTCGCACCTGGAGCAGGAATTTGCCGAGGCTTTCGT
>DAIDTN010000080.1 GCA_027457185.1 Burkholderiales bacterium
ATCATGGTGCTGGGGGGCGGCCCCAACCGCATCGGCCAGGGGATCGAGTTCGACTACTGTTGCGTACACGCCGCGCTCGCGCTGCGCGAGGACGGCTACGAGACCATCATGGTCAACTGCAATCCGGAGACCGTATCGACCGATTACGACACCTCCGACCGCCTCTACTTCGAGCCGCTCACGCTGGAGGACGTGCTCGAGATCGTGGACAAGGAAAAACCTTACGGCGTGGTGGTGCAGTACGGCGGGCAGACGCCGCTGAAACTCGCGCGCGACCTGGAGGCGAACGGTGTGCCCATCATCGGCACCAGTCCGGACATGATCGACGTGGCCGAGGACCGCGAGCGCTTCCAGAAACTGCTGCACGATCTGGGCCTGAGACAGCCGCCCAACCGGACCGCCCGCAACGAGGCCGACGCGCTCAGCTTGGCGCAGGAAATCGGCTATCCGCTGGTGGTGCGGCCGAGCTACGTGCTCGGCGGCCGCGCGATGGAGATCGTGCACGAACAGCGCGACCTCGAGCGCTACATGCGCGAGGCGGTGAAGGTCTCGAACGACTCGCCGGTGCTGCTCGACCGCTTCCTCAACGATGCCATCGAAGTCGACGTGGATGCCATCTGCGACGGCGAGCGCGTGCTGATCGGCGGCATCATGGAGCACATCGAGCAGGCGGGCGTGCACTCGGGGGATTCGGCCTGTTCGCTGCCGCCGTACTCGCTTTCCGCCGAGTTGCAGCAGGAACTGCGGGTGCAGACGGTGCAGATGGCCATGGCGCTGAACGTGGTCGGTCTGATGAATGTGCAGTTCGCGATCCAGAGCGGCACGGTATTCGTGCTCGAAGTCAATCCGCGCGCTTCGCGCACCGTGCCTTTCGTTTCAAAGGCGACCGGTCTGCCGCTGGCCAAGATTGCGGCGCGTTGCATGGTCGGCAAGAGCCTGGACGCGCAGGGCGTGATGCGGGAAGTGGTTCCGCCCTATTACTCGGTGAAGGAGGCGGTGTTTCCGTTCATCAAGTTCCCCGGCGTCGACACCATCCTCGGGCCGGAGATGAAATCCACCGGCGAGGTCATGGGCGTGGGTGAGTCTTTCGGCGAAGCCTTCGTCAAGTCGCAGCTCGCCGCCGGGGTGAAGCTGCCCAAGACGGGCAAGGCTTTCATCAGCGTGCGGAACAGCGACAAGAACGCAGCGTTGCAGATCGGGCGGGAATTGCTCGAGCTGGGTTTCAGCCTGATTGCCACGCGCGGCACCGCGCAGGCTCTAAATGACAATGGCATCAAGGCGGCGATGGTCAACAAGGTGGGCGAAGGCCGGCCGCACATCCTGGACATGATCAAAAACGGCGAGGTCAGCCTGATCGTGAATACCGTGGACGAGAAGCGTAGCGCGGTGCAGGACTCCTGGTCGATACGCAACGGTGCACTGCAAGGCCGCGTCACGTATTACACTACGATTGCCGGGGCTCGCGCCGCCTGCACCGGCATGCGCCATATACAGGGCCTGGTTCCCTACGCTTTGCAGAGTCTGCACCAAAAGCTAAATTAGGGAAGGTCTGACTGCGGGACAGATGCAATCAGAGTTTCCTCTGACTTGGGGGATTTGCGAGGGGGAGTCGCTCCCTTGTTCAAAACCCTCTTAACAAGGATTCGCGAACATGAGCAAGACCCCCCTTACGATCAAGGGCGCCGAGGCGTTGCGCGCCGAACTGCAGCGCCTTAAGACGGTCGACCGGCACAACGTGATCGCTGCGATCGCCGAGGCGCGCTCGCACGGCGATCTTTCCGAGAACGCCGAGTACGACGCGGCCAAAGAGAGGCAGAGTTTCATCGAAGGGCGCATCGCCGAGGTGGAGGGCAAGCTTGCCAATGCGCAGGTGATCGATCCGAAGCTGCTCGACGCCGACGGGCGCTGCGTGTTCGCCGCCACGGTGGATCTGCAGGAGCAGGCGAGCGGCGACAAGGTGACCTACCAGATCGTCGGCGACGACGAAGCCGACATCAAGCACGGCAAGATTTCCATCGGCTCGCCCATCGCACGGGCGCTGATTGGAAAATATGCCGGCGATGTGGTCGAGGTGCAGGCACCCGGGGGCGTGCGCGAATTCGAAATTATCGACGTGCGCTACGAATAGCGGCAAGCGCCAGCGTTCGCTGGCTCAATGGCCCTGGTAGCTCTGTTTCGTACGCCTTGGCTGCTTGCGCGCCGGGCGTTTCTTCGCAGCGGGCGCGGCCGGTTCCGGATTTTCACGGTATACGACCAGGATCTTGCCGATGTGCTGCACCGGAGAGGCGCCGGTGCGGCCGCAGATCTCGCCTAGCAAGGCTGCACGGGCTTCACGGTCGTCGCCGGCCACGCGGATCTTGATCAGGTCGTGCGCCTTGAGGCTGGTTTCGATTTCCTTGAGCACCGCAAGCGAGAGGCGTTCGTTTCCCACCGTGACCACGGGACTGAGCGCGTGTGCCCGTGCTTTGAGCAATTTGCGCTCGGCGGGAGAGAGGGTTTTCATAATGAATGCAATGGCAAAACCGAATTGTAACAGGCTGACCAGACGATGAGCCGCAGCAAGACCAGCAAAGCGTGGATGCGCGAGCACGTCAACGATCCCTATGTGCAAAAGGCCAAGGCCGAGGGCTATCGTTCGCGCGCTGCCTATAAGCTGCTGGAATTGGACAAGAAGGACCGGCTGCTCGCGCCCGGGCGCTTGGTGGTCGATCTGGGCGCGGCGCCCGGGAGCTGGTCGCAGGTGGCGGTGGCGAAACTGGGCGCCCGGGGCCGCGTGGTGGCGGTGGATATTCTGCCGATGGAGCCGCTGCCGGGCGTTCACTTCATACAGGGCGATTTCCGCGAGCAGGAGGTGCTGGATGCGCTGCTGCTCGCCTTGGGTCGGAGCAAGGCAGACCTTGTAATTTCCGACCTCGCCCCCAATATCTCAGGCATTGCGGTGAGCGACCAGGCGCGGGCCATGCATCTGGCCGAATTGGCGCTGGAATTTGCGCGGCAATGCCTGAAGCCGGGCGGCTCGCTGCTGGTCAAGGTGTTCCAGGGCGCCGGTTTCACCGAATTTCTGCGGGTGATGCGCAAGGCTTTTGCCACAGTGGGGTCGCGCAAACCCGAAGCCTCGCGCGGGCGCTCGAGCGAAATGTACTTGCTCGGGAAAGGGCTGAAGGGCTAACGCTCAGGGAAGGGCGCAAAGCCCCGCCGTGACGAGGGCCAACCCCTGTTTCTGGTAACCCTGTAAAATGGCGCATGAGCAGCAATAGCTACATAGGAACCCAATGAACAACATGTTTAAGAATCTCGTGATCTGGCTGGTGATCGGCATGGTGCTGATGACAGTATTCAACCAGTTCAACACGCGCCATACGACCCAGGCGATGATGGACTATTCCCAGTTCTACAACGAGGTCAAGGCCGGCAACATCGCCGAGGTGGTCATCGAGGGCCGCAACCTCAAGGCCAAGACGACCGACGGCAAGTCCATTACCAGCTATTCCCCCGGCGACATCTGGCTCATTTCCGATTTGTTGAAATACGGTGTCAAGGTCAAGGCGAAGCCGGAGGAAGAACCGTCGCTGCTGATGAACATCTTCGTGTCCTGGTTTCCGATGCTGCTGCTGATCGGCGTGTGGGTGTTCTTCATGCGCCAGATGCATGGCGGCGGCCGCGGCGGCGCCTTTTCGTTTGGAAAATCGCGCGCGCGCATGCTGGACGAATCGACCAATACCGTTACCTTCGCCGACGTGGCCGGTTGCGAAGAGGCCAAGGAGGAAGTGTCGGAACTGGTCGATTTCCTGCGCGACCCAAGCAAGTTCCAGAAGCTCGGCGGGCGCATTCCCAAGGGTGTGCTGATGGTCGGCAACCCGGGCACCGGCAAGACGCTGCTGGCACGGGCCATCGCCGGTGAAGCCAAGGTGCCGTTTTTCTCGATTTCAGGCTCCGACTTTGTCGAAATGTTCGTCGGCGTGGGCGCGGCGCGCGTGCGCGACATGTTCGAACAGGCGAAAAAACATGCGCCCTGCATTGTTTTCATCGACGAAATCGACGCGGTCGGCCGCCAGCTCGGCGCCGGCCTGGGCGGGGGCAACGACGAGCGCGAGCAGACGCTGAACCAACGGCTGGTCGAGATGGATGGATTCGAGGCAACGGCCGGCGTGATCGTCATCGCCGCCACCAACCGGCCCGATGTGCTCGACCCGGCACTGATGCGCCCGGGTCGCTTCGACCGCCAGGTGGTGGTGCCTCTGCCCGACATCCGCGGTCGCGAGATGATCTTGCTGGTGCACATGCGCAAGGTGCCGATGGCGCCTGACGTCAAGGCCGACATTATCGCGCGCGGCACACCGGGCATGTCGGGCGCCGATCTCGCCAACCTGGTGAACGAAGCGGCGCTGTTTGCGGCACGGCAGAGCAAGCGGCTGGTCGACATGGACGACTTCGAGCGCGCCAAGGACAAAATAATCATGGGCGCGGAACGGCGCTCCATGGTCATGCCGGAAGAGGAACGGCGTAACACTGCCTATCACGAGTCCGGCCACACGGTGGTGGCGAAGCTGCTGCCCAAGACCGATCCGGTGCACAAGGTCACCATCATCCCGCGCGGGCGCGCGCTCGGCGTGACCATGCAGTTGCCGGTGGAAGACCGCTACAGCATGGATCGCGAGCGCCTGCTGTCGACGATCGCAGTGCTGTTCGGAGGGCGCATCGCCGAAGAGATATTCATGCACCAGATGACCACCGGCGCGTCGAACGATTTTGAACGCGCCACCGAGATGGCGCGGCGCATGGTGACGCAATGGGGCATGTCGGACGCTTTGGGCCCCATGGTCTACGGCGAAAACGAGGGCGAAGTGTTCCTCGGCCGCTCGGTCACCACGCACAAGAACGTTTCCGAGGTCACCATGCAGAAGGTCGATCAGGAAATCCGCCGCATCATCGACGAGCAGTATGCGCTGGCGCGGCGCCTGATCGAGGAGAACAAGGACAAGGTCGAAGCCATGACCAAGGCCTTGCTCGAGTGGGAAACCCTGGACTCCGACCAGTTGACCGACATCATGGAAGGCAAGCCGCCGCGCGAGCCCAAGCCGAAGCAGTCCGGGACCACGCCGCCGCCACCGCCGCAGAAAGACGGCACCACCGGCGCTGCGGCGCCTCTGGCTACCTAGTTGCGTGAGGCAATAAGCAGCGCGGGGTGAGGGCTGATATCACCGCCGTGCCGCCATTCTCTCCGCTCGTCGAATCTTGCTCTTCGCCCGGCCGCCTGCTGCGCTGCGGGCGCTTTGTGCTGCCGCTGGACCGGCCGCTCATCATGGGCGTGGTCAACGTTACTCCGGATTCGTTTTCAGACGGCGGGCGCTTTCTCGACCCCGCCGCCGCCATCGCGCAGGCGCACAAGCTGGTTGAAGAAGGCGCAGATCTGATCGACCTCGGCGCGGAATCCAGCCGGCCGGGTGCGGCCGCGATGGTGAGCGCGGAGGAAGAACTGCGGCGCTTGCTGCCGGTGCTGCAGGGATTGCGCGACCTGCCGCTGTCGGTGGATACGGGCAAGCCCGAGGTGATGCGCGTCGTGCTGCTCGAGGGCGCGGCCATGATCAACGACATCAACGCCTTGCGCGCTCCCGGCGCGCTCGAGGTGGTGGCGGCCGCCGATGCCGCCGTGTGCCTGATGCACATGCAGGGCAGCCCCGGCAC
>DAIDTN010000081.1 GCA_027457185.1 Burkholderiales bacterium
GCCTTCGCGCCTGGGCCTGGTGCTCGACATGACGCTGCGCGACATCGAGCGCGTGCTGTATTTCGAGGCCTACGTCGTAACCGACGCCGGCATTGTGACCGATCCCGATATTCAGCGCTGCAAGCTCCTCACCGAAGAGCAATACCTGACCAAGGTCGAAGAGCACGGCGACGAGTTTTCGGCGGCGATGGGTGCCGAGGGCATACGCGAGCTGCTGCGCAACCTGGATGTAGGGCACGAGATCGAGCACCTGCGCAAAGAGCTGGAGAGCACCACCTCGGACACCAAGATCAAGAAATTCGCCAAGCGGCTCAAGGTGCTGGAGGGCTTCCAGAAGTCGGGCATCAAACCTTACTGGATGATCATGGAAGTGCTGCCGGTGCTGCCGCCGGAATTGCGCCCATTGGTGCCGCTGGACGGCGGCCGCTTCGCGACTTCCGACCTGAACGACCTGTACCGGCGCGTAATCAACCGCAACAACCGGCTGAAGCGTCTGCTAGAACTCAAAGCGCCCGAGATCATCGTCAAGAACGAGAAGCGCATGCTGCAGGAAGCGGTGGACTCGCTGCTCGACAACGGGCGCCGCGGCAAGGCCATGACCGGCGCCAACAAGCGGCCGCTCAAATCGCTCGCCGACATGATCAAGGGCAAGGGCGGGCGTTTCCGCCAGAACCTGCTGGGCAAGCGCGTCGACTACTCCGGCCGCTCGGTGATCGTGGTCGGCCCGCAATTGAAGCTGCACCAGTGCGGCCTGCCGAAGAAAATGGCGCTCGAGCTGTTCAAGCCGTTCATTTTCAACAAGCTCGAGTTGCAGGGCATCGCCACCACGATAAAGGCGGCGAAGCGCGAAGTCGAGGCCGAGACCCCGGTGGTATGGGACATCCTCGAGGACGTGATCCGCGAGCATCCGGTGATGCTCAATCGCGCCCCCACGCTGCACCGCCTCGGCATTCAGGCGTTCGAGCCGGTGCTGATCGAGGGCAAGGCGATCCAACTGCACCCGCTGGTATGCGCGGCATTCAACGCCGACTTCGACGGCGACCAGATGGCGGTGCACGTCCCCCTGTCGCTGGAAGCGCAGATGGAAGCGCGCACCCTGATGTTGGCCTCGAACAACATACTCTCGCCCGCCAACGGCGAACCCGTCATCGTGCCCTCGCAGGACATTGTGCTCGGCCTTTACTATGCGACGCGCGAGCGCATCGCCGCTCCCGGCGAGGGCATGGTTTTCGCCGATATGGGCGAATTGACGCGTGCCTATGAGAGCCGCAAGGTTGAACTGCACGCCAGGATCACGGCGCGCATCCGCGAGTACGACCTGACCGAGATCGGCGAGAAAATCGAAAAGACGACGCGCTACCAGACCACGGTCGGGCGCGCGCTGCTGTCGGAGATCCTGCCACCGGGTCTGCCGTTCGCGCTGATCAACAAGGCGCTGAAGAAAAAAGAGATATCCAAGCTCATCAACGCCTCGTTCCGCCGCTGCGGCCTGCGCGAGACGGTGATCTTCGCCGACAAACTGATGCGCTCCGGGTTTGCATTCGCCACCCGCGGCGGCATCTCGATCTGCGTCGACGACATGCTGGTACCGCAACAAAAACACAGTCTGATATCGGCCGCGGGCGCCGAAGTGAAGGAGATCGAGCAGCAGTACACCTCGGGCCTGGTGACCGTGGGCGAACGCTACAACAAGGTGGTCGACATCTGGGGTCGCGCTGGCGACCAGGTGGCCAAAGCGATGATGGAACAGCTCTCGCACGAGGAGGTGACCGACCGCAAGGGCAAGAAAGTGCAGCAGGAGTCGTTCAATTCGATTTACATGATGGCCGATTCCGGCGCGCGCGGCTCGGCGGCGCAGATCCGCCAGCTCGCGGGCATGCGCGGCCTGATGGCCAAGCCCGACGGCTCGATCATCGAGACGCCGATTACGGCGAACTTCCGCGAAGGTTTGAACGTACTGCAGTACTTCATTTCAACCCACGGCGCGCGCAAGGGCCTGGCCGACACGGCGCTGAAGACCGCCAATTCCGGCTACCTGACGCGCCGCCTGGTCGACGTGACCCAGGACCTGGTGGTGAGGGAGGACGATTGCGGCACCGCAAACGGTGTCGTGGTGAAGGCATTGGTCGAGGGCGGCGAAGTGGTCGAGGCGCTGCGCGAGCGCATTTTGGGCCGCGTCAGCGCGGCCGAAGTGATGCATCCGGAAACCCAGGATCCGCTGTATCCCGCCGGAACGCTGCTGAACGAAGAAGAAGTCGACATGATCGAGTCGCTCGGCATCGACGAGGTCAAGGTGCGTACGCCGCTTACCTGCGACACGCGTCATGGATTGTGCGCCAAGTGCTACGGCCGCGATCTGGGCCGCGGACCGCTCGTGAACATCGGCGAGGCGGTGGGCGTAATCGCCGCGCAGTCGATCGGCGAACCGGGCACGCAGCTCACCATGCGCACCTTCCACATCGGCGGCGCCGCCTCGCGTACCGCGGTGGCGAGCCAGGTGGACGCGAAGTCAAACGGCACGGTGCGCTTCACCGCGCAGATGCGCTATGTCAGCAATGCCAAGGGCGAGAAGATCGCGATTTCGCGTTCGGGCGAAATCATGATTACCGACGACAACGGCCGCGAGCGCGAGCGCCACAAGGTGCCTTACGGTGCGACCCTGACCTCCACCGACGGCAAGCCGGTCAAGGCCGGGTCGGTGCTTGCCACCTGGGATCCGCATACCCGCCCGATCATCACCGAATATGCCGGCACGGTGAAGTTCGAGAACGTCGAGGAAGGTACGACGGTAGCGAAGCAGATCGACGAGATCACCGGGCTGTCCACGCTGGTGGTCATCGATCCCAAGCGCCGCGGCAGCGCGAGCAAAGGACTGCGCCCGCAGGTGAAGCTCATCAACGAAGCAGGCGAGGAGGTCAAGATCGCCGGCACCGATCACTCGGTCAATATCACCTTCCAGGTCGGCTCCATCATCACGGTGAAGAACGGCCAGCAGGTGCAGGTGGGCGAGGTACTTGCGCGCATCCCGCAGGAAACGTCGAAAACACGCGACATCACCGGTGGTTTGCCGCGGGTGGCGGAGCTGTTCGAGGCGCGCTCGCCCAAGGACGCGGGCATGCTGGCCGAAGTCACCGGCACGGTCTCGTTCGGCAAGGATACGAAAGGCAAGCAACGCCTGGTCATCACCGACCCGGACAGCGTGGCGCACGAATTTCTGATCACGAAGGACAAGCACGTCATGGTGCACGACGGCCAGGTGGTGAACAAGGGCGAGTTCATCGTCGACGGGCCGGCTGATCCGCACGACATCCTGCGCTTGCAGGGCGTCGAGGCGCTGGCGCGCTACATCCCCGACGAAGTGCAGGATGTGTATCGCCTGCAGGGCGTGAAAATAAACGACAAGCACATCGAGGTGATCGTGCGGCAGATGCTGCGCCGGGTGCAGGTCGATGATGCCGGTGACACCCGCTTCATCCAGGGCGAGCAGGTGGAGCGTGCCGATCTCCTGAAAGAGAACGAAATCGTAGAAGCCGACGGCAAGAAGCCGGGCACCTTCCGCTATATGCTGCTCGGTATCACCAAGGCGTCGTTGTCGACCGATTCCTTCATCTCGGCGGCATCGTTCCAGGAAACCACGCGCGTGCTTACTGAAGCCGCGATCATGGGCAAGAAGGACGATCTGCGCGGTCTGAAGGAGAACGTCATCGTCGGTCGCCTGATCCCGGCGGGAACGGGCATGGCTTACCACAAGGTGCGCAAGACGCCGCCGCCGGTCGAGCTGGTAGCGACCGAAGGTGACGGCGAGGGCACGGGAGAAGCGCCGGTGGCAGAGGAAAGCGTCTAGGCTTCGTTCCGTTCCTGACTGCTACAGCAAAAAGGCCGGCGCATGCGTCGGCCTTTTCATTTGCAGCGAAGTTCACCTCGCCCCGCGGTTATCCGTATGAATCAACGCTGGCCAATTTTGGCGTCGCGGAAAATCGCTTCCGCGCCGCGCGGCGGCGCACGCCAGTACTGTTTCGGCGCGCGCACCTCGCCGCCGAGTTCGGCCGCCGCGCGCCAGGCCCAGTGCGGCTCGTACAGCAGACCGCGGGCGAGCGCGACCATGTCGGCGCGGCCGGACACGACGATGTCCTCCGCCTGCTTCGGCTCGGTGATCAGACCTACGGCGATGGTCGGGATGCCGGTTTCCCTGCGGATCGCCTCGGCAAACTGCACCTGGTAGCCCGGGCCGAGCGTGATCTTTTGCCCAGGCGCCAGGCCACCGCTGGAAGCGTCGATCCAGTCGCAGCCCAGGGTCTTCAGTCGTCGCGCAAACTCGATCGACTGCGCCAGATCCCAGCCGCCTTCGATCCAGTCGCTCGCCGATATGCGCACTCCGAGCGGCTTCGCCTGCGGCCAGACCTTGCGCACTGCGGCGAACACCTCCAGCGGGAAACGCATGCGGTTTTCCAGCGATCCACCGTAACTGTCGCTGCGCTGATTGGAAAGCGGCGAGAGGAATTCATGCAGCAGGTAGCCGTGCGCCGCGTGCAACTCGATCGCGTCAAGGCCGAGCCGCGCTGCGCGCTGCGCCGCTTTCACAAATGCGTCGCGCACGCGCGTGAGATCCGCGGCATTCATTTCCCGCGGCGCCGCCTCGGTCGGCGAAAACGGCAGCGCCGAGGGCGCGATCGGCTCCCAGCCGCCGGCCCCAGGCGCGATCAGCTTGCCGCCGTCCCAGGGCGTGTGGCTCGAGGCCTTGCGCCCGGCATGGGCCAGCTGGATCGCCAGCGGCGTGTCGGCGTGGCGCCTCAGGGCGGCCAGCAGCCGGCGCAAAGCGGCCTCGTTGTCGTCCGAGTACAGCCCGAGACAGCTGGGTGTTATGCGGCCGACCGCTTCGACCGCAGTCGCCTCGATGCACAGCAGCCCGACGCCGCCCAGGGCGAGCTGCCCCAGATGGATCAGGTGCCAGTCACCGGCGTTGCCGTCGGCCGCCGAATATTGGCACATCGGCGAAACCATGATGCGGTTTGGAACAATGAGTTCACGCAACTTGATGGGTTTGAACAGGGCGCTGGTCACGGGAAATCCTTTTATCGGTTCGAATCAAACGGGGAGAGTGGCATTAAGGAGGCAGCAATCACAGG
>DAIDTN010000082.1 GCA_027457185.1 Burkholderiales bacterium
GCGCGTATGCCAAGGAACGGGTGGTATTCGACCGGCCCATCGGCCAGAACCAGGGCGTGCAGTTCCCGATCGCGGATGCGTACATGGAGACCGAAGCGGCGAACCTGATGCGCTGGAAGGCGTGCGGGCTGTTCGATGCGCATCAGCCCTGCGGCGCCGAGGCGAACATGGCCAAGCACCTTGCCGCCAAGGCTTCATGGGAGGCGGCCAACATCTGCCTGCAGACGCACGGCGGCTACGGCTTCGCCTGCGAGTACGACGTCGAGCGCAAATTCCGCGAGACGCGGCTGTATCAGATTGCGCCGATCTCGACCAACCTGATCCTGTCCTACGTGGCCGAGCATGTGCTCGGTCTGCCGCGGTCGTTTTGAGCATGGCGAAACTCAGCGGCCGTACCGCGTTCCTGAAACTCCTGGTCGACGAGGGCGTAACGCATCTGTTCGGCAATCCGGGCACCACCGAATTGCCCGTGATGGAAGTGCTGCCGGATTTTCCCGAACTCCACTATGTGCTCGGGCTGCAGGAAGCCGTGGTGGTGGCGATGGCCGACGGTTACGCGCGCGCCTCGGGCCGGCTCGCCGCCTGCAGCCTGCACGTTGCGCCGGGTCTCGGCAATGCCATGGGCGCGCTGTACAACGCCAAGTTTTCGGGCTCACCACTGATCGTGACTTGCGGTCAGCAGGAGCAGGGCCACGGATTGCTCGAGCCTTTGCTCTACGCGCCGCTGCTGCCGATGGCGCAGCCCCTGGTCAAATGGGCTGCCGAGGTCACGCGCATCGAAGACCTGCCGCGCATCGTGCGCCGCGCGGCCAAGGTGGCCTTGACCCCGCCGACCGGCCCGGTGTTCGTCAGCCTGCCCGGCGACGTGCTCGATGCAGAGGCCGAGCTCGATTTCGGCAAACCGACCCGGGTCGACGCGCGCGTGCGGCCGTCGGACGAGGCGCTGGCGCAACTCGCGGCGAAGCTGCTGGTGGCGAACAATCCGGTGATTCTCGCGGGGCAGGAACTGGCTATGCACGACGCCTTCGCCGAAGCGGGCGAACTCGCCGAATTGCTCGGTGCAGCGGTGTACCAGCAGCCCGTTCCTTATTGCGCGCAGTTCCCGAGCGCGCATCCGGCCTATCTCGGCGCGCTCACGCGCAACCAGAAGCAGGTGCGCGCGCTGCTGCAATCCTACGACCTGATGCTGTGCCTGGGTGCGGATTTGCTGCGCATGTCGGTCTACAGCCCGACGGCGCCGCTGCCTGAGGGCATGGCGGTAGTTCACATCAGCGAGCGCGACTGGGAGCTGGGCAAGAATTATCCGACCGAGCTCGCGCTGCGGGTGAACGTGAAGGAGACGCTGCGCGCCTTGCTGCCGCTCGTGCGCCAGCGGCGCAGCGCCGCCGGGGCCGAAGCGGCCGCGCGCCGGCTCGCCGCGCTGGCGCCGCGCAACTGGTCGGCGCAGCGTGCCGAGGCGCGCGCCGAGCTCATGCGCGAGGCGCAATCCGCGCCCATCGACCCGCGCTACCTGATGCTCTCGATCAGCGAACATCTGCCGCAGGATGCGATCGTGGTGGAAGAGGCGCTGACTTCGTCGGCGTCGCTGCCGGGCTTCCTGCAACTGCGCGACCGCAGAGCTTACTACGGTCTCGCCAGCGGCGGGCTCGGCTTCGCACTGCCCGGGGCGGTGGGCATCAGCCTGGCGCAGCCGGGGCGGCCGGTGGTGGCGATCATCGGCGACGGCAGCGCCATGTACGGCGTACAGGCGTTGTGGACCGCGGCGCACCTGAAGCTGCCGGTCACCTACGTAATCGCGAACAACCGCAGCTACCGCATCATCAAGGAACGCCTGGTGTCCATGCGCGCCACCGACCGCTTCACCGGGATGGATCTGCGCGATCCCGACATCGATTTCACCGGCCTCGCCCGGTCGCTGGGGGTGCCGGCCGCGCGCGTCACCGATCCGCAGGGGATTGCGCCTGCGTTGAGCGCGGCGCTCAAGGCCGGCGGCCCGCGTCTGATCGAGGTGATGGTTGCCGACGGCTTCGGCAGCTAGGATAGATCAGCAGTTAGAATCGCGTTCCGCTGCTGTCGGACGACTTCGCGATCCAGCGTGCGCAGCCACGACAGAACGAACGCATACAAATGCCATCATTCATGTTTCGAGTCGTTGTCGGTAGCGAAAGATGAGTCCTGGGCCTTGCTCCCGTTCGTGCAAGCTCAAGCTGCCGCCGAGGCGATTCGCCGCTTCCCGGGCAATCGCCAGTCCCAAGCCGCTGCCTTCGCCGGCCGCATCCGGCATACGGTAGAACGCATCGAATACACGCTCGCGTTCGGAAGCCGGAATTCCCGGACCGTTGTCGGCGACTTCGATGATAGCGTCGCCGTGATCGGATAGCAGCCGAACTGTCACCTCACCGCCATCCGGCGCGTATTTCAGCCCATTCTCCAGTCCGTTCCGGAGAATCAGCCGCAACGCCTCCGCGGAGGCATGCAAAGAAAGCGGCGCATCTTCGTCAAGTCCCAGATCGATGCCTCGCGCTTCGGCCAATGGCAAATATTCGGCGATCAGTTCGCGCGCCATCGCCGAGACGTCGACGTCCGTCTTGCTGGTAGTACCTGCCTGGGTTCTGGCTAGGCTCAGAAGCTGCTCGGTCAGGTGCCGTGCGCGCTCGATCCCCGCCAGCAGCGGAATCACTCGTTCGCGCGCAGCTTCCGGAGAGCCGACGTGCCGCAGATTCTGCGCCTGTACCGACAACGCAGTGAGCGGGCTCCTGAGCTCATGGGCAGCGTCGGCGATAAAGCGCCGCTGCTGCTCCAGCATGCGGTTGATCCGCTCGAGCAGCCGGTTGATCGATTGGACGAATGGGGTCACCTCTTCCGGCACCTGGGCGATGGGCAGCGCGGCCGGGCGATCCTCCGACTGGGCGTCGGCCACGCGGGCGAGCGCGCGAACCGGCGCCAGACTGGCGCGGACCAGGCGCCTGGAAAAAAAAGACAACAAGGGGATCAGGACGAGCAAAGGCAGCAGGGTACGCTGAGCACTATCGCGGGCGGCTTCGCTTCTTACCTGGGTCGCCTGGGCCACGGCGATGCGATCGCCCGACTTCACGGTACGAACATATACTCGCCATCGCGTCCTGCCGAGATCGAGCGTGTGGAATCCTGTCCGCAGATCCGCCGGCAGGGCAAGCCGTGCACGGTCAAGGTCCCCGAGCGCCGTGAGCCGCTGAACCACGATGCGCGCCTCCGGGTCGTTATCCATCGCGCCCACGGAGCGTTGCCCTTCGGAGGGCAGGCGATCGGCATCCACCAGGGTGGCGATCTGGCGCAAGGTATCGTCCTGGAACTCCTGCGCTTCGTCGTAGGCGAGCCAAAATGAAACAGCTGCGGCCAGCACGCCCATGGCCACGATGGCTATGCTCAGCCAAAACGACAAGCGCTGTTGCAGGGAGTTGTTCACGGCGTGCGCGCAGCCGTCCGGCCGGCGCCACGCGCATCGCTTTTCAGTAGCCGGAATCCATTTCCGACGGACGAGTCCACGCCGGGCACAGTCATTGGTGGTCCATATTCCCTTTGGTCAAGGCTGGCATGACGAGCATCCTCATGAGCGAATCGGCTTGCTGCGCGTACAAGCTGAACCTCGCGCGATAGCGCCAGTACGTGGGAAAAGTATAGCAGCATGATGCTTTCCGATTCGACCGGGCCGATGCTTCCGACACCGCGGCGATTGTCTTGCGGACTCTTCCTCTCCTTGGTCAGATCTCCCGCATTCGCAGCACGGCAGGAATCCGCGTCTCGCGCAACGTGCCGGTCGCCGCGGCCGCGACCGAGGCCAGAGCCACACCGACCAGGGCACCCAGATAAGCCCAGGGCACGCTGAGAGATTCCGGCGGGGGATCAAACGCGCCGGTCAGAAGCTTGACCAGCATCCATGCCAGTGCGAATCCGGTGAGTGTTCCGATGATCGTTCCGGCGGCGAACAGCAACAGCGCTTCGCTCCAAATGAAGGCGCCGAGCTGGCGCGGCTTGGCGCCAAGTGCCGACAGAATGGCTAAGGTGCGTCGCCGGTCGGCCAGCCCGAGCGCGAGAACAAGACCGGTTGCGCTTGCCACCATGAGTACGGCGAGGCCCAATTCGAGCCGGGTCAAGCCGCCGAGATCGACGGCAGTCAGACTCGATCCGATGAGGCGCAGCGCCGCGCCAATCTCACTTACCTTCACGCCCGGCAGCGGCGCGACGACCGCGCGCGCAGCGGTGGCAACTGCGGCGCTTGCCGCGGAAGTTCTCAACAGCACGAGCTCGGCCGCATCCGCGCCCGTTACCCGACCGATGTAAGCGGCATTGGCCACGAGGAAGGAGTCGCGCGGCGCCGTGGGAAACTCGCGCACGATGCCGACGAAGCGGAACGGGACGACGTGGTATTGGTGATCGAGCGCACTCTGCAGCCGCAGATTGAGCCGATCGCCGGGCTGCAACTCGAAATCTTTGACGGTTTCCGCCGAGACGAGAATGCCGTCCGGCGTGCGTCGCAGCAGATCCAGGCTTTTCCTGGCGTCGGCGTTCGCGAAATAGGCGTTCTACATTCGTGTCGCCTCGCCGATACGCGCGGCGTCTATGCCGTACAGGTCCTGCAGGTCGGTGCCGACGTAGGCCAGGCGGTGCTGCATCGACTGCGCGGCGATTACGCCTTGCAAAGCCGCGAGTTCTTTGAGCTTGGTTGAAGCGGGCGCCTGCGCCGTGCCGGTGACCGTGACATCCGCGCCGTTGGTGAGTTCGGCATCGATGCGCGTCTGCGCATGGTAGGTGGTATTGAACACGGCGGTCGAAGTCGCGAAGGCAAAAGCGAGCGCAACCAGTGCAATGCCCTGCGTCGTCCGCTTGCCTTGCCGGCCGATCGTTGCCGCCACGACTCCCGCGAGCGAGCCAGCGATCGGCCGCAATACTTTGGCCAGCGCTGCGCGGCCGCGCTGCAATCCGGCAAGACACAGCCGGACCGTCAGCAGGCCGCTGCCCAGCCACAGCAGTACCGGCGCGAGAAATGCCGCATAGTCGACCGACGCGGAGGG
>DAIDTN010000083.1 GCA_027457185.1 Burkholderiales bacterium
GACCGACGAGGATTTGCGCGAACCGCCGGAGTTGCTGCGCGAAATTTGGAAGCGCAAGAACCTTCCCGCGGCGCCGCTGGCCATTCCGGCGATCGGTGAAACGCTGCTGCTCGACCGATCCGCTGCCCGCTGACGACCTGATGCAGACTCATTCGACGACGCGCAGCGGCTCCTTGCCTTGCTCCTTGCTGCCGTGTCCGGCCCAGCGTTTGAACAGCTGGTGCTCGACGCCGACCTGGTCCAGCGCCTTGCCGATGCTCTGGTGGATGATATCCATGATCGACTCGGGTTTGTGATAAAAAGCCGGCATCGGCGGCAGGATCACTGCACCGCAGTCGGCGGCCCGCGTCATGAGATCGAGATGCCCCTTGTGCAGCGGCGTCTCGCGCACCATGAGCACCAGCGGCCTGCGCTCCTTGAGGGTCACGTCGGCCGCTCGCACGATCAGATTGTAGTTGAACGAATTCGCGATCGCCGAGAGCGTTTTCACCGAGCACGGCGCGACGATCATGCCGCGCGTACGGAACGAGCCGCTGGCGACGGCCGCGCCGACATCCTTGTTCTTGTAGACCACGCTCGCCAGGCTTTTGACGTAGTCCAGGTCGCAATCGGTCTCGATGGCGAAGTTCATGCCGGCGGCTTCGCTCACGATCAGGTGCGTTTCCTGTCCCAGTGTCTTCAGCGCGCGCAGCATTTCGACGCCGTAAATTACCCCGGAGGCGCCGGTGATTGCCACCACTAATGGCAGGCTCATTGATTCGCTCCACTCGTTGCTTTCCAGCGCGGGCTCAGGCGGCCAGCGCGGGCCGATGCGTCTCGACCGACTCGATCACCGGGAACCCCGCCGCTTCCAGCGCAGACACGACCTCGCGCACTTCCCTTGCATGGAAGCGGACGATGACCTTCTTCTCCAGGTAGCCGGAATCGGCGTGATCGTCGTGCCTGCCGATCGGATAAAGCGCCTGCAGCACCGCCCCCGCGCCCTCGACCGCATCGGCGATCCGGCCGAGCACGCCCGGACCGAGTTGCAACGGCGCCAGCGTCACGCCGCTGCGCCGTTCCCAGGCGCCGAGGCAGTGCGCCGCGAGCTGGAAAATCTCGTTGGCGGAGATCACCCCCACCACGCGCTCGCCATCGACCACCGGGAACTGCGCAACGCCCAGATCCTGGCCTCTACGCAGGCATTGCTCCATGGTTTCGCCGGCCTCGACCGTGGCGGGATTGCGCACCATGATGTCCTTGACCTTGAGGCGGGTAACGAAGAAATTGAACTCGTCCGGATTTTGCGTGCGCAGGACGAAATGTCCCATGCGCAGCAGGTTGGCCCGGGTCACCAGGCCGCGCAACTTGCCCTCATCCACCACCGGCAGCGCGTGCAGATTATTTTCGCTGAGCAGGCGCTTGGCCTCGGACACCAGCGTGTCGCTGGTGATGGTCTTCGGGTTGGCCTGCATCCAGTTGCGCACGATCATTGTCGTAGCTCCTTCGCGGATTTGCGCCGCACTTCGCCCGCAAGCGCGCGGCCACGGGCCGGCGCCTTCACCGCCTCGAACAGCCGCAGGAACTCGTCCACGGCGACACGCGCGAACTCCGGCGTATACAGGTGCAGATCGACCTCCCTGATGCGGCTGCGATCGGCAAGCTTTTCCTTCAGCTGCGCGACGAAGGCCGCATCGGCGACAGGATCGTAGATGGGACGGCCCTCGCGGTCGAGTGAGGACCAGCCGCGCAGCGGAATCAGGAACGTCCATGGTCCCGTGGCGCGGTTCAGCCGCTGCGCGATCACGTCGGCGGCCTGGCGCAATTCCTCGGCTGTGGTGCGAACCTGCACGCGCAGGGCGTCCTGCACGTACTGCACCCGGTCTTTCGTCTGCGCCAGCATGTCGGCGCGTCCGCCATAAGACAGGATGTCGAGGCCGCAGGGCGCCAGCACCATGGGAATGCCGGTCTCGACCGCCGCCATCAGCCGGTCCGGCCCGGGGTCGCGATTGCCCTTGAACAGGTGTTCCATGACGCCGCCGATGCACAGATCCAGCACCCCGTGGAAAGCGCCGCCGCGGATCATCTCCTCCATCGCCTTGTCGCCCTTGCCCTGCGCGTGGCAGACGATCGGCGTGAAGCCCGCCTCCTCCAGCATGCCCATGGCCGTCTGCACCGCCATCTCGCCGAAACCGAACGAGGAAATGGCGACGCAAGGCTTGTCGAAGCGGATATTCGTTCCCTGCGTCATCTCGACCATGCCGCAGATGGCGCCGACCGCGTTGATGATCTGCGCCTTCAGCAGCGGATTCATCTTGACGATATCGAGCACCGTATGGTGCATGGTGATGTCGTGCGTGCCGACGTACTTGTCGATGTAGGCCGGGTGCGCCGCCATCGGCGAGGCCATCAGCTTGGGCATGCCGAAAGGCAGCCGCTGCATGATCGAGGTTGCGACCAGCGTCGCGGTGCCGCCGCCGATGCCGATGATGCCGTGCACGCGGCCCTGCGCAAGCAGTTCGTCGACGATCGCCGCGGCGCCCCGGATCTGATTGTTGGTGGCGGCATCGCGGTCGGAGCGGTATTTCTCGCGCACCACCTCGATCGACAGGCCGCCGCGCGCCGCGACCTCCTCGGTGCGGATGTCGCCGGGGAAAGGCGGGGGCTCCTCCATGCTGAAGTCGAGCAGAATGGGCTCATGGCCGCGGCCGGCGATGAGTTGCTTGACGAAGACGATGTCTTCGCCACGCGTGTCCAGATTGCAGACGATGACTATGCCCTTCTTGTACGTCATTTTTTTGCGCGCGCTGGATTGCGCTGCCGGCAGGCGGACCTGCCGGCAGCCGCACTCACTTGCCGCCTTTGCCCTTCTTCACTTCCGGCCGTGTCAGCCGGTTGATCATGCCGGCCACGGGGCTTGCGCCGGCAAAGCCGTACTCGTTCCAGCGGTCCGAGACCTTCTGCAGCACGCTGCGGTCCATGAAGATCTCGCTCGGCTTGTTCTCCCACTCATAAGGGGTGCAGGCATCGAGGATGATCCGGCTGGTGATGTTGCGCGCCTCGATCGGCAGCCCTGGATCGAGCGGCGTCGAGCGGCCGCGGTCGATGATCTGGGCCGAGCGCTTGGGATCGAAGCGGGTGGCCAGCGCCCACCAGATGCGATCCCAGTCGTCGGCCTCAATATCGTGGTCGACCACGATCACGCCCTTGACGCCGTAGTGCCCGGTGGTCGAGCCGATCACCGCGTTGCCGACGTGATTGGAGTGGCCCGGGTACATCTGCTTGACCGACACCACGACCCAGAACCGGCCGGTCGCCTCGGGCGGAAAATAGACGCTCTGAATGCCCGGCACCTTCATCGTCTCGAGGTCATGCCACAGGGCTGCGGTACGGTTCAGAGACTGGATCATGTGGATATCGTTGATCGGCTTGCCCACGGTCGTCGCCCACATGACCGGCTTGTTGCGGTGGAGGATGCGCTTGATGCGCAGGACCGGCTTGGGATAGTCCTTGCCCTTGTTGCCCGAGTAATAGCCGGTGTATTCGCCGAACGGCCCCTCTTCCATCAATTCATTCGGGTCGATGTAGCCTTCGGCAATGATTTCGGCATTTGCCGGCAGAGTGAGCCCGGTCAGATCGGACTTGAACACCGGCACCGGGCGGCCGCGCAGCGAGCCGGCGATATCGTATTCGTCCACATTGGCGCTGACCAGCGTCGAGCTCGCCAGGAACAGTACCGGATCGGTGCCGACGACGTAGGCCGCAGGCATCAGCTCGCCGCGCTCCTGATACTTCTTCATGTGCATGTCGCCGTGCTTGCCCTTGATGATCTGCGAGCCGAGGATATTCTTGCCCAGCACCTGGGCGCGGTAGGTGCCCAGGTTCGTCCATTTGGTGTCGGGATCCTGGGTAACCAGAAAGCCGGAAGTGACGAAGAAGCGGCCGCCGTCGTCCGGATAGAACCAGGGCGAAGGGAACATTTCGATATCGACGGCATCGCCCTCGATGATGTTCTCCATCACCTGCGGACGGTCGACAAACTCGGGCTTCACCATCTTCTTGGTGGTGAGTTCCATCCACTTCTTCGACAGCTGGCACATCGACAGCGACGGGTCCTGCTCCAGCGCAATGGCCAGCCGCTTCGAGGTGGTGAAGGCGCTGGTGAATACCGGAATGTCATAGCCCTTCACGTTCTCGTAGAACAGCGCCGGCCCTTTCTGCTCCTCGTTGACCTTCGAGATATGGCAGAGCTCGAATTTCCAGTCCACCTCGGTCTTGACGCGGTGCAGCTGGCCGTTGGCCTCCAACGCCGCGATGTAACTGCGCAGATCGTCGATGGGTCTCACTTCGGTACGTGCATTCATATTCGCTCCGTTCAGTACGGTTTGTGGTTGAAATTGATTCCTACGAAACTTTCTTTCCTGTCAGCAGGCTGGACAGGATGTAATCCATGGCCGAACCGCCCGGGTTGGCGCCGGCGCGCTGGCTTTTTTCGCTCCAGACCGTCTCCGGTCGCGCCTGCAGGATGAATATATTTCCGCCCGAAGGCAGGTCCTTATCCACCGCCCACTCGATGTCCATCGGCCGGCCGTAGTGCTTCTCGATTTGCTTGCCCATCCACGCGAGTTCCGTGATCTCGTCGTCGATCAGGGACTGCACCTTTTGCCGCTCGAACGGCACTTCGAAGGCCTGCGAGGTTTGGGTCTTCGGATCGACCGTATAGCAAATGTGCTTCTGCGAAATGGTCCGGTCGATGATGTCCAGCGTGATCTTGTTGACGACGAAGTGGTCCGGCGTCACCTCGCCCGAGACCACCGATTCGCCGAAACCGAAGTTGGAATCGATGACGATCACCGATCGATCGCCGTTGGCCGGATGAATGGTGAACATCACCCCGGCGGTATAGGAATTGGCCATTTTCTGCACGCCGACGCTGATCCCCACCCGATCGGCGCCGAAGCCTTTGTTGACGCGGTAAGCGATCGCCCGCCCGGTGTAGAGGCTGGAAATGCAGCGGCGCATGTGTTGCAGCAGGTCCTCGACGCCGCGAATCCACAGATAGGTGTCCTGCTGGCCGGCGAAGCTCGCGCCGGGAAGATCTTCCGCGATCGCGCTCGAACGCACGGCCACCGGGACCGCCGGCATGCAGCAGCGCAGCGCCAATTTGCGGTAGCACTCGGCGACCAGGTCTTCGATCTCGATGGAGAAGGGCTGGGCCTCGATCACCGCCCGGATCTGCACGCTTATTTTTTCCAGTGCCTCGATGTCCTGTGCGTCGACACCGGCCAGCAGCGATGCGACCTCCCGGTCGATTCCCGCCTCGGCCATGAAGCGCCGGTAGCCCTCGGTGGTTAGCGCGAAACCGGGCGGCACACGCACCCCGGCGTTGATCAATTCGCCCAGAGAGGAGCACTTGCCCCCGACCAGGGGCACCGAATCCTTGCGGCACTCCTCGAACCAGCACACCACCGGCGGACGCGCCTTCACGCTGCCCGCCGGTGTCCGCTCCATCACGCCCGCCGCACTGGCCATGTGCGCCGGTCAGCGTGTGATGGTGATGGCGCCGGTCGAACCGTCGACGCGGATCATCATGCCGGTCTTGATGATCTTGGTCGCGTGCCCGGTGCCGACCACCGCCGGCATGCCGTACTCGCGGCATACGATCGCCGCGTGGCTCATCACGCCGCCGACATCGGTAACGCAGGCCCCGATCTTGGCAAAAGCCGGCGCCCAGGACGGCGACGTAGTCGGCGCGACCAGGATCTCTCCCTCCAGCAACTGGCCGACCTCGGCCACGGTCTTGCACACGCGCGCCCTGCCTTCCCTGATGCCCGGGCTTCCGGCAAAACCTTTGAGCTCGGTGATGGTGTTCGGATCCTTGACCTCCTGTACCGACGCCCAATCCGCCAGCGACTTGTTGGTCACGCCCCAGAGCACGATGGTGAAGGGCTCCTGGATCACCTCCGGCGCGGTGCCGATGGCAGGCGGCGGGCTCCATTCCTTGAATTTCTGCATCACGCCCTTGCGCCAGACGATTTCCTTCGGCCAGGTCTTGGTCCCGCGCGGCGTGACGCCGGTCGCCCAGGCAGTGACGATGTCCCAAAGTGCCGATTTGATTTCGTCGCGGCGCAGCAGCCAGATGTCCTCGACCTCCTCGATCACACCGTGTTCCTTCATGATTACGCCGACCTCGCGCATCTTGTTCCAGAACACCGAGTGGAACCAGTGCTCGACATAAAACAGGTGGTTTTCCACATACGGGAACACGGTCTTGGCGCAGCCGAGCAGCTCGTCGAATTGCTTGCGGTCTTCATCCTTCTCGATCAGGTCGCGATATTCGGCGGTGATGCGGTCGCGCTCCGCGCGCACCTTTTCGGTCGGCCGGTCGAGGGAAATGCCCTGCTTCACTTTGCCGATGTAAGTGGCGATGCCCGACAGCGGCACATTCATCTGGTCGTTCCACGAGCGGTCGTGGTGGAACCAGCCGGTGCCGGTGGAAATATTGAACCAGGGCTCGCGCGCCAGGGAGAGCGACGTGAGCCACTCGACCCCTTTGGGCAGTTTTTTCAGCGCCGCCTCGACTACCGTCCATTCCGGGCTGAATGTGATGACCGAGTCCACGCCCAGCTCGACCGCTTTCCTGGCCAGTTTCTTCAGTTCCTCGTCGGGCTGATACATGATCACGTCGACGCCCGAGATCATCTGCGTCACGCGCTGCGCCGGAATGCTCGGGGACAGCTTTTGCACGAAATCGAGGAAGAAGACGTAGGCGGCGTAACCGAGGTTGAGGAACTCGAAGTGGTACTGCCAGCACTTGATGCCGAGATTGATCAGGTCGTCGTAGTTCTTCAGCAGGTGGTAGCCCTTCGACTCGCCGATGGCATCGGTCACCACCGCCATGTCCTCCATCTCCGCGAGGCGCGGAATCTGCAGCGCCTCGAGCTCGCGTATGGTGGCCTCCATTTTCACTTTCCACTTGGCCTCGAGCGCATCCCAGTTCTTGTAGTAGTATCCGGCGCGTTCCATGAAGTTGGGCACGCGGCGGCCGATCTCCGCGGGGTCCTTGACCGGCACCGGCGAGATGTAGGGATAG
>DAIDTN010000084.1 GCA_027457185.1 Burkholderiales bacterium
CATCTCCCTATAGTGCTTCCGCGCCGGTTTCACCGGTGCGGATGCGGATGACCTGCGCCAGATCGAATACGAAAATCTTGCCGTCGCCGATCTTGCCGGTGCTGGCTGACTTTTCAATGGCTTCGATCGCCTGGTCGAGCAGTTCGGTTTTAATGGCCGCCTCGATCTTGACCTTGGGCAGAAAATCGACCACGTATTCCGCGCCGCGGTACAACTCGGTGTGACCTTTCTGCCGGCCGAATCCCTTGACCTCGGTCACCGTTATGCCTTGCACGCCTATCGCGGACAGGGCCTCCCTTACTTCGTCAAGCTTGAACGGCTTGATAATTGCTGTAACTAGTTTCATTGCTTTTCCTCTTTGAAAAGGGGTGGTGACGACCCACCCCATGCTGTGGAGTGCTCAAAAAGTCGCTTGCACGTAGACCGTGAACGCGTCCTTGCCGACATTGCGATTGTCGGAAGTGTTGGTGTAGAACGCCTTTTGCAGCGCGGTCATGTGGGTGCTGGTGTAATAACCTCCCACGGTATAGTTCTTGGGCAGGGCATAGCTCAGCCCCAGCTTGTAGTCCTCGTAGCTTGCGACGGAGTCGTTGGACACACCGGAGGTGGTGCCTTTGTATTTCTGGTTGCCGTAATGCGCCTGGAGCGTCAGCTTGTCGGTGAGCGGGTAGTTGGCGGAAATATCCAAATACCCGGTGCCGCGGCTATTAGGGACGCCGAAGATGTTGTTGCCCAGGCTGTAGGAGTATTTCGCGCTCAGCCATTTCCAGCTGACCAGGCCATAGCCTTCGAGCGTATCCGCTTTTACGGTTCCGGGAGCGAGGGTGGTGCTGTGGGTGCCCGGATAGTAATATTGAAGCAGGCCCACATCGTAGCCAAAGTCCGACGCGCCGAAGCTGCCGCGATAGCCGCCGTAAAAATCCCATTCCAGAGGTGCACTGGAATAGCCCGATACCGCCGGCGAATCGGTCAGCCAACTGATATTGGACAGCCAGGTGCCGGCATAAAAGCCGCTAGAGTGAGTGAAGTCAAACCCGCCCTGCGCCGCCGGGTTTCCATTGGTTTGCGTCAACCCGCGAAAAATGTATTGGCTGAATATGCCGAAGTTGCCGGTAAAGGTGTACGGCGGAGCCGGATCGGCGGCGGCTGCAGATTGCGAGAATACGGCGAACGGCAGGGAAAATACGGCTGACACCGCCGAGACGAGTAACAGTTTGCGCATGCTAAAAACCCCTTTTAAAGTTGATATAAAGTCCTACGACCCAGTCTTTAGCACGCCCTGTGCCAGGTTTTTTATTTCATTTATTTCAACTAGTTAAATTGGATACCCAGTTAGAGAATCTGGTGAACGCATCATTTTGGTGCGCCATTCTTTCGGCTTGCACCGCTGCCGGGCGAATAGCTGATTCGCCCGCTGGCGCGTTGTATTCATCGTGATAGACTCGAAAAGCAACGGAAAAAAGGAGATATTCATGCAGCAAACCCGCTTGTTCGAAGAATTGAGCGGCAAGATCAGCGCGCTGCTGGCGCAGAGTCCGGCAAAAGACGCCGAGAAGAACCTGCGCGCGCTGCTGGCAAGTTTTTTTACCAGACTGGACTTGGTTACGCGCGAGGAGTTCGATGTCCAAGCCAGGCTGCTCGCCCGCTCGCGCGAACAGCTCAGCGCCCTGGAATCGCGGGTTGCCGAGCTCGAAGCCAGAGTTGCCAAGCCGAACACCTGATCGGCATGTCGCTCGCCGTGCTGCACAGCCGCGCGCTTGCGGGCATGGATGCGCCCGAAGTCACGGTTGAAGTCCATCTGTCCGGTGGGCTGCCCAGTTTCACCATCGTCGGTCTACCCGAGGCGGAGGTGAAGGAGGCCCGCGACCGGGTGCGCGCAGCGCTGATCCACGCCCGTTTCGAATTTCCTGCCCGCCGCCTTACCGTCAACCTCGCCCCTGCCGACTTGCCCAAAGAAAGCGGACGCTTCGACCTGCCCATCGCCTTGGGCATACTCGCCGCCTCCGGTCAGGTACCTGCAGATCGGCTGGAGGAATACGAATTCGCCGGCGAGCTCTCGCTCACCGGCGATTTACGCCCCATCCGCGGTGCGCTCGCCATGACATACACGGCGCATCGCTGCGGGCGCGCGTTCGTGCTGCCGCGTGCGAGTGCCGAGGAGGCAAGCCTGGTCCACGACGCGCGCATTCTGCCCGCGAAAACGCTGCTCGACGTATGCGCACACCTTGCCGGAAGGGAAAGTCTGCAGCCTTACGCCGCGGAAACTGCGGCCGCGCCGCAGCCCGACTACCCCGACCTTGCCGATGTCAAGGGACAGATGCAGGCCAAGCGCGCGCTGGAAATCGCCGCCGCCGGCGGGCACAGTCTGCTCATGGCGGGACCACCCGGTACCGGCAAGTCCATGCTGGCGGCGCGTTTTGCCGGGATACTCCCGCCGATGAGCGACAGCGAGGCGCTGGAGTCCGCAGCGCTGCAATCGCTGGGCTCGGGCGGTTTTCGCCTCGAGCGGTTCCGCCGCAGACCGTTTCGCGCGCCGCACCACTCGGCCTCCAGCGTCGCCCTAGTCGGCGGCGGCAGCGATCCGCGGCCGGGGGAAATTTCGCTCGCCCATCACGGCGTGCTGTTCCTGGACGAACTACCCGAATTCGAGCGCAGAGTGCTGGAAATGCTGCGTGGGCCGATGGAGTCCGGGCAGGTGGCGATTTCGCGCGCAGCGCGGCAGGCGGAATTCCCCGCGCGTTTCCAGTTGGTCGCCGCGATGAATCCCTGTCCCTGCGGCTATCTCGGGCATTTCAACGGCCGCTGCCGTTGCACGCCGGACCAGGTGGCGCGCTATCGCGGCAGGATTTCCGGGCCCCTGCTGGATCGCATCGATATTCATCTGGAAGTGCCCGCCGTGCCCCAGGAAGATTTGCTGCGCCAGGCCGCGGGCGAAGCGAGCGGCGCAGTGCGCAAGCGCGTCGCGACGGCGCATCAGGTACAGATCCAGCGCCAGGGAAAAAGCAACAGCAGCCTCGGTACGCGCGAGATCGACCGGTGGTGCCGGCCACAGGCGGCGGCCGAAGGTTTGCTCAGGCAGGCGATCTCGAGGCTCAATCTCTCGGCGCGCGCTTACCATCGCGTGCTGAAGCTGGGGCGCACCATTGCCGATCTCGCCGGGAGCGAGGCGATTGCCGTCGACCATGTGGCCGAGGCGATCCAGTACCGCAAGCTCGACCGCATGGTCTGAGCACATGGCAACCTACGCAATCGGCGACGTACAAGGATGCGTGGACGCGCTCGTGCAGTTGCTCGACGCCTTCAGCTTCGATCGGTCGCGCGACCGCTTGTGGTTCGTCGGCGATCTGGTAAACCGCGGACCCGACTCGCTCGCGACCCTGCGCCTGGTGAAGGAACTGGGTGAGGGCTCGATAACGGTACTAGGCAACCACGACTTCCACCTGCTTGCAGTAGCCGCTGGCTACGCGAAGAAACACCGCAGCGACACGCTCGATCAGGTACTCGCGGCGCCGGATCGCGAAGAGCTCCTGGCCTGGCTACGGCAACGGCCGATGTTGCATGTCGAGGGCGCACTGGCGATGGTGCATGCGGGGCTGTTGCCGCAGTGTAGCGTCGCGACGGCGCAGACACTGGCGCAGGAAGTCGAGACCGCGCTGCGCGGCGCCAGCTGGCGCGAGTTCCTGGCGAATCTTTATGGCGACACGCCTGATTCATGGAGCGAAAGTCTGCGCGGCGCAGACCGCCTGCGCGTCACCGTCAACGCCATGGCGCGCATGCGCTTCTGCACAGCGGAAGGGAAGATAGAATTTCGCACCAAAGGCGAGACGGCCAAGGCCCCGCCAGGATTCTTCCCCTGGTTCGATGCGCCCGGGCGCGCCAGCCGCGACCACACGCTCATCTGCGGTCACTGGTCCACGCTCGGTCTGAAGCTGCGACCCGACCTCGTTGCCCTGGACACCGGCTGCGTTTGGGGCGGAAGCCTGAGCGCAGTGCGGCTTGAGGACCGCAAATTGTTTCAGGTGCCATGCATGCAGTGCCAGGCACCGCGGAATTAGAGTGAGGCGCGCCGGCCTATTTTTCGTGGTTAGCCGATCGAGCGCAAGGGGAAACCGATGAGCGAGTGCGTGTTCTGCAAGATCGTTGCCGGACAGATTCCTTCGGCCAAAGTGTACGAAGACGAATTCACGCTGGCCTTCATGGATATCGGCGAGGTCAGCCCCGGCCATGTCCTGGTGGCGGTGAAACCGCATGTTGATAGCATCTACGGCCTCGATGATGCACTCGCTGCCGCGGTGTTCCGGACCGCTGCGCGCGTGGCGCGGGCGGTGAGAAACGCCTATTCGCCCGACGGGGTGACGCTATACCAGGCCAACGGTGTTGCCGCGGGCCAGACCGTATTTCACTTCCACCTGCATCTCGTGCCGCGGTACGCCCGGGACGGCATGCGTCTTACCTGGCCGGCTAAAAACCCATCGCGTGAGCAACTGGAAGCGAACGCCGCCAAGTTGCGCGCAGCGCTTGAATAGGACCAGCCGATTATTCCGGCATGGAGAGCGGGCTGGTCGGTTGTCCGGCACGCAAATATCTGCCAGCTGCGTTTCTTATAGCCGTCCGCCGAATCAATGCGTCACCCGCGTCACGCCGCCGGCTGAGAGCAGACGCACGCGCTCACCGGGTCTGAAGTTTTCATCGGCATCCTGAGTGATGGCGCGCAATTCGCCGTTGTCGAGCTTGACCGTGATCTCCAGACCCTGCTTCTTGGTCACACCCTCTTCCATGGCATTCCCTGCGAGGCCACCGGCGACCGCGCCGAGGATCGAAGCGATGGTGCTGCCCTTGCCGCCACCGATATCGCTGCCGGCCACGCCGCCCACCACTCCGCCGGCTATCGCGCCGACTCCGCTCTTCGAACCCTCGATGGTCACCTGGCGCACGCTTTCAACCACGCCCATGCGCACCGTCTGCTCCTGCCGCGTCTGGCCACCGGAATAGACGCTGCCCGAACTGGTGCTGGCGCAACCGGTAATGAATGCGGATGCAGCGATCACGCCTGTAATCGCCGTTCTGGTGAAAGTCTTCATAGCCAATCCTTTTATCCTAGTTGTGCATCGAAATGCCGGCGGTAGAGGGTTTCGATCTCGGCGCGGGTGGCGTGGTGGTTTTGTCCGCCGCGCGCGCCAATCTTAAGCGCGCCCATCAGCGAGGCGAGCTGCCCGGTTGAACGCCAGTCCATGCCTGCGGCAATACCATACAGCAGGCCGGCGCGATACGCGTCGCCGCATCCGGTTGGATCGACGATGTCCCGCGCCTTAACGCAGGGGATCTCCAGGCGTTGACCTCCGACGTAGATTTCCGAGCCCTTGGCGCCATGCGTCACTATCAGCGCTTCCACCCTTAGTGCTAGGTCCGCAATGCATTCACCGGTCCGCTCCTCCAGCATCTTGCCCTCATAAGAGTTGACCGCAACGTAGCTCGCAAGTTGCACGAAGTCGAGCAACTCGGCGCCGGAGAACATGGGCAGCCCCTGGCCGGGGTCGAACACGAACGGAATGTTCTGCTCCTTCAGCTCGCGCGCATGCTGCAGCATGCCCTCGCGCCCGTCGGGGGACACGATGGCGAGACCAACGTCACCGGCCGCGGCAACGTTGTTGAGATGCGAATGGCCCATCGCCCCTTGATGGAAGGCGGTGATCTGATTGTCGTCCAGGTCGGTGGTGATAAACGCTTGCGCGGTGTACGTGCCGGCGACTTCGCGCACGTGCGTGCGTGTGATGCCGAGCGCGTCCAGTCTCCGGTAATACGCGTCGGCGTCCTCGCCCACTGTGGCCATGATCAGCGGCTCGCCGCCGAGCAGGCGTAGGCTATAGGCGATATTGGCGGCGCAGCCGCCGAATTCGCGGCGCAGGGCCGGGACCAGAAAAGCCACGTTGAGCATGTGGATCTGATCAGGCAGGATGTGCTCGCGAAAGCGCCCCTCGAACACCATTATATTGTCGTAGGCGATTGAGCCAAGTAGCAAGATGCGCATGGTTTGATATTTCCTCGTTGTGAGACCTGCGGCGGGCGGGCGCGTCGCCGCAAAAACCGCAGAGGATACCCGAAGTAGGTGTCAGGGATAAAACAGATACAGGCGGTAGCCGGTGGCCTTGACCTGCGAGCCCTCGATGAACACCTTGATCGCGATTTCTGAATTGGCGGCGAACCCGGCCCGCGCGTTGGCGGCCTTGCCCAGATAGTCAGACGGTGTAAGCACGCGTCGCACTACCGGTTGGTCCTGCGCGTCGGTAAGCGTCAGCTCAAGCAAGGGTAGCTGCTGATCGAAAATGGCGCGGTTCTTGAGCGTCGCCGTCAATACCATGACGTTGGGATTGGTCGTATCGGCCTGCAGGTCCGACGCTTCTATGCTCATCAACTTGATGCGCCGCGGCAGCGGCAAGTCACAGCCCAGGATCGCGCACAGCGCAAGGGCATGGGGTTTGGCCTGCGGGAACAGCACGATGATGGTACTGCGGTAGAAGTACGCCGCCTGGGCGAGCAATACCAATAGCAACAGGAGCGCGCCCAGCAACCAGGGCCAGCGGCGCGCGTGCTTGGCCGTGTCCGACGCCGCGATCGGTCCGAAATCGAATGGGCCTGCGCCTGACGCGGCCCACGGTTCGATGCTCGCCGGCTGCGCGGGCTCGGGTGTCTCAGCCTCGGACATACCGGCTCCGGCCAAGTTTGTTTCGATCTCTTGGTCTCGGCTCGCCGCGATCGCAGGCTCCTGCACCTCGGCGCTGACGTCCCCCGCTTCCGCCGGAACAGATGCTGCGGCAGTTGTACTGGCGCTCATAACCGCGTGCTCGCGCGGCACGGATAGCGCCGGGGCGATCTCCTCGACCAGATGTTCGAGCGCATCGAATACCCGGTTGCATTTGCCGCAGCGCACCTGCCCTGCGCGCGCCGCAAGCTGCTCCGCGTGCACGCGAAAATGGGTATGGCAGGAAGGACAGTAGGTGATCAAGGCCGCAGGCCCTCGAGCAGCACCCAGCCGCCGTCGCTGGCACCGACGTACAGCGCGAACCAGGGCGTGTAGGCCGCCATCACCTCCTCCGCCTGGGTCTCGAGTATGCCCGACAGCGCGATGCGCCCTCCGTGGCCCGTGTGACCGGCGAGCACCGGCGCAAGCAGTATCAGCGGATTGGCAAGGATATTTGCGACCACGAGGTCCGCCTGAAAATCAGGAGCCGTCTCCGTATTGATAAAGCGCGCGTCGACCCGGTTACGCTCGGCGTTCGCTTGCGCTGCGAGGAGCGCCAGCGTGTCCAGGTCGACGCCGAGCACGGCGCTCGCGCCGAGGCGCTGCGCGGCAATGGCTAATATACCCGAACCACAGCCGTAGTCCAGAACACGCTCTCCCCCGCGTATCGTGCGCTCCAGCCACTGCAAACACAGCCGCGTACTGGGATGACTGCCGGTGCCGAAGGCGAGACCCGGGTCGAGCACCAGATTAACCGCATTCGGGTCGGGCGCCGTCGCCCAGGATGGCACTATCCACAGCTTGTCGGAGATGCGGATCGGTTCGAACTGCGACTGGCTGCGCCGCACCCAATCTTCGTTCGCCACCGGCTCGACGCGGTAATCCGGCGCTTGCGCCAGACCGATTTGGGCGCAGGCGGTGGCAATCAGCTGCGCGGGATCGTCACCTTGCTCGCACAGCGCATTGATCAGGCTTTGCGGCCAGGCGGTCTCGACGGCCAGTCCAGGCTCGCCGTATAGCGGCGCCTCCTCGGCGGTGCCGGCGCTGGCATCTTCCATGCTGACCGACAGCGCGCCCTGCTCGAGCAGCGCGTCGCTCAAGGCATCGGCAAAGCGCGCGTCGGTACGCAATATGAGCGACACCCAGGCCAGGGAATCAACCTTTCTCGAGTTTTTGCTGCGCGAGCTTTTGCTCGAGATAATGGATGCTGGTCCCCCCCTTGATGAAACGGTCGTCGAGCAGCAGATCCTGATGCAGCGGGATATTGGTCTGGATGCCCTGCACCGCCATCTCGGACAAAGCAATACGCATGCGCCGCAGCGCCTGGTCGCGCGTCACCCCGTAGGCAATTACCTTGCCGATCAATGAATCGTAGTTGGACGGCACAAAATAGCCTTGATAAATGTGCGAATCGACGCGAATGCCAGGGCCCCCGGGCGGATGATAGGAAATTATGCGGCCAGGCGAGGGCGTGAACTTGAACGGGTCCTCGGCATTGATGCGGCACTCTATTGCATGCCCGCGCAGCATCACGTCGCGCTGGCGCAGACGCAGCTTTTCACCCGCAGCGACGCGGATTTGCTCCTGCACCAAGTCCACTCCGGTGATCATTTCGGTGACCGGATGCTCGACCTGGATACGCGTGTTCATTTCGATGAAATAGAACTCTCCGCCCTCGTACAGGAACTCGAACGTGCCGACACCGCGATAGCCGATCTTGCGACAGGCCTCGGCGCAGCGTTCGCCGATGCGGATGCGCTGGCGTTCGGTCACACCAGGTGCCGGCGCCTCTTCGATGATCTTCTGGTGCCGCCGCTGCATCGAGCAGTCGCGTTCGCCCAGGTACACGGCGTTCTTGTATTCGTCGGCGAGCACCTGAATCTCGATGTGTCGCGGGTTTTCGAGAAATTTCTCCAGATACACCTCGGGGTTGCCGAAAGCGGCCTGCGCCTCCTGGTGCGTCAAATTTACCGCGGCGAGCAACGCCGCCTCTGTGTGCACAACGCGCATGCCGCGCCCGCCGCCACCGCCCGAGGCCTTGACGATCACCGGATAGCCGACCTTGCGCGCAATTTTGACGATTTCATCGTTTTGATCCGGCAAGGCTCCTTCAGAACCCGGCACGCAGGGGATACCCGCCTTGATCATCGCCACTTTGGCGTTGATCTTGTCACCCATGAGCCGTATGGTCTCCGGGCGCGGACCGATGAAAACGAAACCGCTCTTCTCGACCCGCTCGGCAAAGTCGGCATTTTCGGAAAGAAAACCGTATCCCGGGTGAATGGCCTCGGAATCGGTCACCTCCGCCGCGCTGATGATGGCGGGGATGTTGAGATAGCTGGCCGCTGACGGGGCGGGGCCGATGCACACCGATTCGTCGGCGAGTTTGACATACTTGGCCTCGCTGTCGGCTTCGGAATGCACCATAACGGTCTTGATACCCAGCTCGCGGCAGGCGCGCTGGATGCGTAGGGCAATTTCACCGCGATTGGCGATGAGGACCTTCTTAAACACGACCGGAAGCATAGCCCGCGGGCATACGGGCCGGAGCGCACGCGCCCCGACCGGGGATTTCGGCGTTGCTGCTCATTTTTTGCCGGTCTCGCTTCACTCTATTAATACCAAGGGTTCGCCATACTCGACCGGCTGGCCGTTGTCGACCAGGATAGCCTTTATGACCCCGTCCTTATCGCACTCGATTTCGTTGAGCAGCTTCATCGCCTCGATGATGCAGATGGTGTCGCCCGACTTGACCGTGTCGCCCACCTCGACGAAGGCTTTGGCGCCCGGCGAGGGGGAGCGATAGAACGTGCCCACCATGGGCGATTTGACAAAATGACCCGTGATTTCGGCGGGCGCGGCCACGGTGGCCGGCCCGGGCGCCGTTGACGGTGCCGTAGTTGCGACAGGAACGGGAGCGGCATAGGCGACGCCGGCGACGCCGCTCTTGACGATTTTGACTTTCTCCTCGCCTTCGGTCACCTCCAACTCGGAGATTCCGGATTCCTGCACCAGGTCGATCAATTTCTTTAGCTTGCGCAAATCCATGTCGGTACCTCCTTGCTGCGCGGCGAGCGCCGGGCGCGCCGGAATGCGATTTCAGGTCTGGCGCAGAATGAACTGCAACGCCAACTCGTAGCCGTGGCTGCCCAAACCGCAGACAGTTCCGGTCGCCAGATCGGAAAAATAGGAATGGCTGCGAAACGGCTCGCGCGCGTGGATGTTGGACAAATGGACTTCAATGAACGGGATCGCCACCCCCGCCAGGGCATCGCGCAGTGCGACACTGGTATGGGTGAAGCCGGCGGGATTGATGATAATGGAAGCAACTTGCTGTCTTCCAGCCAGTTGCACGCGGTCGATGAGCACTCCTTCATGATTGCTCTGGAAGCAGATTACCACCGCCCCAGCAGCCTTGCCCAAACTCACCAAGCGGCGGTTGATATCCGCTAGCGTTTTGCGACCATAAACTTCCGGCTCGCGAGTGCCCAGTAAATTCAGATTGGGGCCATGCAACACCAGTACTTTCTTCGGTCCATGGCTATCGCGGCTAGTGCTACTAGGCACTGCCGTGCTGGGAGCTTTTTTCAGCATATATGCAAGTTTGCCGCAAATAGGTGCCAGATGTCCAGCTTTTCAAAGAAGTTCGCCGACACCGATCGACTCCGGTGTGGATGCAACTAGAGCAGCGGTGCCAGCGCCGTGTTCAACGCGGCTTCCGACAAGGCTCCCGCATGGGTGAGTGCTACCTGCCCAGCCCGGTCCAAGATTAGCGTAAACGGCAACACTTCCGCGCGATTGCCAAGGTCCTTGGTGGCGGCCAAGGTTTCCGCGCCACCGATCAGCAAGCTATATTCAATACCCATTTCGTCGGAATATTCACGTACTTTAACCGTATTATCTGCGGCGATACCTACAACTTCGACGCTGTTTGCTGTATATTTCTCATGTATTTTGTTTAATGTTGGGATTTCCTCCCGACAGGGCAAGCACCAAGTTGCCCAAACGTTCACTACCAGTATTTTGCCAAGCTGTCGGGAGAGGGTCTGCCTCTTGCCGTTCAAGTCCGCAAGCGGTAACAGCAGGATTCTCTGAGCCGCCATTTTGTTCGTCGGGGAGTCCAGGTGGGCGCGATTGAAATGGTATCCGGCAAACCCGGAAGCAGCCGCGGCCATCAGCAATGCGCCGATCTGTAGCCACTTATTCACCGCTGGCAACCAGAGTCCGCACCGCATCCAGGCCGGCACGCTCCAGCGGCCGGCCCAGAGGGGACGTCTTGACGCTGCGGCGCTCGTCGCCGGGCCAGTAGACCGTCACACGAACCGGTGTCCCCTGCCAGTCCAGGGAGAGCACGCTAACCGCCCGCTCCTGATTTCCACTGTAATGACGTAACTCCGCGGTCTGGTAAGGAATGTTGCGGTTAAGGAGAAAGATCTCCAATTCCTTGCCGCTATCGGCAAATACCTGCAGATCGATATCAGCATAACGCCCGGCGGTACCCTTAAGCACCGGGCCCGTGAGGTAGGGCTTGAACTCCGCCAGCTGTTCCATTGCCGCCAGCGCCTGACTGCGCAGGTAACGCAGGCGTTCGCGCTGTTCCTCGCCTTGGTACAGAGACTGGTATACGCGCAGCTCGGTTTCGATCTCATCGTTATCCGGCAGGGACTGGGTATCACCGGCACCCAGCTGGCGCGCCGCCTTGCGCTTGGCCATGGCGAAATCTTCGACGCCGTCTTCTGCCATAATGCGAGCGGCGATCGCGGCAATCCGGGTGCGCATCTGTTGCTGCTTAAACTTTTCCTTGGGCATCCCGCACTCCGCGCGCACGCTTTTTGGGATAATAGCGCAGCGGGGCGCCCAGCGAAACACGCTAAACTCCCGTGCTGCGTCCTGTCGGGGCCGCAGACGGAAAAGTCAACTTTTACCAGCAGACTTGCCCGACGATCGGCCCCGACCTATCGAAGGAAAGGCCAAGCGTTCCGCTAATGCACATCCACATTCTCGGCGTCTGCGGCACTTTCATGGGCGGCCTTGCCACGATCGCGCAGCAGGCGGGCCACCGCGTAACCGGCTGCGATGCCAATGTCTATCCGCCCATGAGCAACCAGCTCAGTGCCCAAGGCATAGACCTGATCAAAGGCTATGGCGCCGAGCAGATCGGCTTAAAGCCAGACTTGTGGGTGATCGGCAACGTGGTTACCCGCGGTACACCCCTGATGGAAGAAATCCTGGACCGTGGCGAGTCCTATATCTCCGGCCCACAATGGCTGGCGGAGAATATTCTGCATACGAAGTGGGTACTCGCCGTCGCCGGAACCCACGGCAAGACGACCACATCCGCCATGCTCGCGTGGATCCTCGAGGTCGAGGGAAAGCGCCCTGATTTTCTTATCGGTGGCGTGCCGCAGAACTTCGGCGTTTCTTCCCGGTTGACTGATTCTCGCTTTTTTGTGATCGAAGCGGACGAGTACGACACGGCTTTTTTCGACAAACGGTCAAAGTTTGTCCATTACCGCCCAAGAACTGCCATATTGAATAACTTAGAGTTCGATCATGCTGATATCTTCTGCGATATTACAGCTATCGAACGACAATTTCATCACTTCGTCCGAACTGTTCCCCGCTCGGGTCTGCTCGTGTCAAACGGCGTCGATGCGGCTTTGGCGCGAGTTTTAAGCCAAGGCTGTTGGACCCCGGTAGAGCATTTCTGCACCAGGGGCGGCTGGCAAGCTGACGCGCTGGACGCTGATACCTTTTGCGTTAGCTTCGCGGGACAAAAGCAGGGGCGGGTACGCTGGGGCTTACAGGGCGAGCACAACCGTTCCAATGCCCTGGCCGCCATCGCGGCCGCCCGTCACGCCGGCGTCGATCCTGGCGCCGCCTGCGTTGCACTGGGGCGTTTCGACAACGTCAAACGCCGCATGGAGTTACGTGGCACGGCGGCCGGAGTCGCCGTATACGATGACTTCGCCCACCATCCAACGGCGATTGCCGCCACGCTGGCCGGGCTAAGAAGCAAGGTCGGCAAGGCGCGCATTCTGGCCGTGCTGGAGCCGCGCTCGAACACGATGAAACTCGGCGTGATGAAGGATGCGCTTGCGGGCAGCCTGGCCGAGGCCGACCTAGTGTACTGCTACGGCGCCAATCTGGGCTGGAATCCGGCCAGCGCACTCGCCCCTTTGGGCGCCAGGGCGGTATGCCGCGACGATCTCGATGCGCTGGTAGCCGCCATTGCTGCTGCGGCCAAGCCCGGCGACCAGGTGCTGGTCATGTCCAATGGCGGATTCGGCGGCATTCACCGGATACTGCTCGATCGGCTGGCGGGCAATGGCTGAATACAGCTATCGCATCGTCAACGTGTTCGCCGAGGAGCGCCTGGCGGGCAACCCGCTTGCCGTGTTCGAGGACGCGCGCGCCATGGACGCGGCCACGATGCAGGCGCTCGCATTGCAATTCAACCTTTCGGAAACGACGTTCCTGCTGCCCGCCGAGCATGCAAGCGCGCGGGTACGCATATTCACACCAGCGAACGAAATGCCTTTCGCCGGGCACCCGACGCTGGGCTCCGCCTACGTAGTGCGCGCGCTGAAGCGTTGCGGCGACGCGCTCAGCCTGGAAATGGGCGCAGGAGTCATACCCGTCAGCGCCGCCGGCGACGTCTTCACCCTGCAGGCGAATGCGGCGAAAACCCGCCCCGCGCGGCTTACGCGCGACAGCCTGGCCAACATGCTCGGCCTGTCGACGGCCGATCTGGGCGAACGGCCACTTTGGGTCAACACCGGTAACGAGCAGTTGTTGGTGCCGCTCACTTCGCCTGACGCGGTCGCGCGTTGCCAGCCCGAGCCACGGCTGGCCCAGCGCCACGCCAACGACGCCGGGATGGTCAAAATCTATGTTTGGGCCGAAACCGGCGATGAGCAGATCGTAGCGCGCTTCTTTTTCAGCAAACACCCCGGTTCGATCGAAGAGGACCCGGGCACAGGCTCGGCCTGCGCCAACCTTGGCGGCTGGATGATCGCCGCCAAAAAACAACTGCCGCTGGTTCGAACGATCTACCAGGGAGACCGTGTCGGTCGCCCGTGCCGTTTGCGTCTCGAGGTGAACGAGGCAGGAAAAATATTCGTCGCCGGCCGCGTGATCGAACTCGGCCGCGGGACGGTTTCGATTTGAAATGCTGATTTATCTGCACGGTTTCAACAGTTCGCCCGGTTCGCACAAGGCGCAGCTGCTCAAGCGCTACATGGAGGAACGCGGTAGGGGCGGCCAATACTGCTGCCCCGCGCTGCCGACGCTGGGGCTGCACGCCATCGCCGCGGTCGAGGCCGAGATCGCGCGGCACGCGCGCGGGTCCGTCACCCTGGTCGGCAGCTCGCTTGGCGGCTTCTACTCCAGTTACCTCGCCGAACGCCACGATCTGCGCGCGGTCCTGATCAACCCGGCCGTGCGCCCGCATGAGGACTTGCGCGCCTATCTCGGCACCCAGCGCAACCTCTACACGCAGCAGCGGTACGAACTGACCGAAGAGCATCTGCGCCAGTGGGAAAAGCTCTATCTCCCGACGCTGCGGCCGCAGCGCTACTTGCTGCTGGTCGAGACCGGTGACGAAGTGCTCGACTATCGCGAAGCGGTGGAAAAATACCGGGGCGCGCGCCAGATCGTCATCGAGGGCGGCGATCACAGCCTGCAGAGTTTTCCCGCGCATATTCCGCTGCTCCTGGAATTCGCGGGCTTGGCGCGGGCCTGAGTCCCGCGCGGAATCGCCACACCCGCAGCGGCGCAGGCTTCACGCGGCTTGCGACCAGGGCTGGAATCCCTTGGGCAACCCGGCCTTCGAAATGTGCCCGTAAAGCTCGGCGTCGGGTAGGGGAGCGAACGCCGTCCGGCGCACTTCGATCAGCTTGCCGAGGTCTATCCCGGTATTCACGCCCATGGACTCAAACATGAACACCAGATCCTCGGTGACCACGTTGCCCGAAGCGCCCGGCGCAAACGGACAGCCGCCCAGGCCTCCCAGAGTGCTGTCGAAATTACGCACGCCCACTTCGTAAGCGGCGAGCGCGTTGGCCAGCCCGAGGCCGCGCGTGTTGTGGAAATGCGCTTCGATGGGGAAGTCCGCCCCGATCGCCTCGCGCACTTTTCGGAAAAGGCGTTTCACCTGCTCCGGATTGGCATAGCCGACCGTGTCGGCGAGGCTGATCGAGTCGGCTCCGGCTGCGCGCAAGGCAAGCGCAACCCGCACCACGTCTGCTTCTGCAACCACGCCCTGCAGCGAGCAGCCGAAGGCCGTAGAGCAGGCGCCGACCAATTGCGCGCGCCGATCCCTTGCTTGCGCCTTCACCAAATCAGCCATGCGTGCGAACTCTTCGATCGCCTGCGCCGTCGTCTTGCGCACGTTGCTCATGCTGTGCGCCTCGGACACCGAAATGGGCACCATTACCCGGTGCGCGCCGGCGGCGAGGGCGCGCTCGCAGCCTTTGAAGTTGGGCACCAGCACCACCGGTGTCAGGCCGCGGAGGGAATTCGCGTGCGCCAGCACTTCCTCGGCATCGACGAACTGCGGGATGAGCTTTGCCGGGACAAAGGAACAGACCTCGATCGCGGGCACGCCAGCTGCGGCTTCGGCGCTGATCCAAGCCTTCTTCGCCGCGGTCGGCATGAAGCTTTTCGTGTTCTGCAAGCCGTCGCGCGGACCGACTTCGGTGATGACTACATCGACTGCGTTCATATCATTCCCCCCGCTTGCCGTGGCGATGCCCAAGTATCGCATAGTGCCCCGTCCCGCCGCCGCCGGCACGCTGCTGGCTTTGCCATGAACGGGCAGGTGTATCCACCACGGCGACCAGTTGCGGCTAGAGTATAATTTCGGTCCGCTGCGCTTAAACGGACGCGGCATGGGCACCGCGCCCTGCAAGCTGCCCGTCGGGCGTGGCGGCGGCGCTCGACCAACCCTATTCCTCCGGCTTTGATCCCATGAATGTGCTGTACGAAGAGGCCGGCTCCTTCAAAGTCGGCGCCGTGCTCGCCGAAAGCGACGCCTCGCTACAGGTGGAAACTGCACATGGCAAACGAAGCAAGATCAAGGCGGCAAGCGTGCTGCTGCGCTTCGAGGCGCCGCCGCTGGCCGAACTCATTAGCAAGGCCGAAGTGCTGGCCGCCGAGATCGATACCGATTTCCTGTGGCAATGCTGCGATGAAGCGGAGTTCGGCTTCGCCGATCTGGCACGCGAATATTGCGGACATGCTCCGAACGCGCTCGAGGCTGCGGCGATTCTGATCAAGCTGCAGTCGGCGCCGATGTATTTCTACCGCAAGGGCAAGGGGCGATTTCGCGCCGCTCCGGCCGACACGTTAAGGGCGGCGCTTGCCGGCGTGGAGAAAAGGCGGCTGCAGGAGGAGCAGATCCGTGCATGGGCGGAAGAACTGCAGTGCGGCACCGTCCCTGACGCGCTACGCGTCATATTGCCGCAGCTGCTGTACCGGCCCGATCGCAATCGCATCGAGACCAAGGCGCTGGAACTCGCTTGCGAGGCGTGCGGGTTGTCGGCGGCAAGGCTGTTCGAGCGCGCCGGCGCATTGCCCTCCAGCCACGACTATCATCTGGGCGCCTTTCTGTTCGAACACTTCGCCGGCGACGGCGGCTTTTCCGCGGACATCAGCGCCGGCGAACCGCCGGAATTGCCGCTCGCCGCGGTCGCCGCATTCAGCCTGGACGACGCCAGCACCACCGAAATCGATGACGCCTTTTCCCTGACGCGGCTCGCCAACGGCCGCTATCGCGTCGGCATCCACATCGCCGCGCCAGGGCTGGGTTTTGCTCCCGGGTCCGCGTTGGACAAGGTCGCGCGTGCGCGCATGTCGACGGCCTATATCCCGGGGCGCAAGATCACCATGCTGCCGCCGCAGGTGATCGAGCGCTACTCGCTCGCCGAGGGTCGCGACTGCCCGGCGGTATCGCTGTATCTGGACATCAATCCGCTGTCGCACCTGGTGGAGGGCCAGGAGACCCGCGTTGAGCGCGTGAAAATTGCCGCTAACCTGCGCCATCACCAGGTGGAGGCGCTGGACGCGGCCTTTCTCGCAGGGGAAGAACGCGGGGATCTGCCGTTCGAAGCGGAACTGTTTTTCCTGTGGCGGCTCGCGCTCGAACTGGAGGCGGCACGCGGCAAGCCCGCGACGCAGCAGGACCGCGTCGACTACAACTTCTATGTTGAGAACGAGCGCGTCAGTATCGTCGAGCGCAGGCGCGGTGCGCCGCTGGACAAGCTGGTGGCGGAGCTGATGATCAGCGCCAATAACAACTGGGGCCGACTGCTCGCCGACCGGGGCGTACCCGCGATCTACCGCACCCAGTCCAACGGCAAAGTGCGCATGACGACCGTGGCCTCGCCGCACCAGGGTCTGGGCGTGTCGCACTACGTATGGGCAAGCTCGCCATTGCGCCGTTACATCGATCTGCTGAACCAGTGGCAGTTGCTCGCCTGCCTCTCGGCTACGGCGCCGCCGTTCGGAAAAAACTCCGCCGATCTGCTCGCGGCGATGCGCGAATTCGAGCTGACCTATGCCGCCTATGACCAGTTCCAGAGCAAAATGGAGCATTACTGGTGCCTGCGCTGGTTGCTGCAGGAGCAAGTGACGCTGTCAAAGGCTCAGGTGCTACGCGATAATTTGGTCAAGTTCGAAGGTATTCCGCTTTATGTCCGCGTACCCTCGCTGCCGGATCTCGACGTGGGCAGCCGGGTGCTGCTCGAAATCGAAGGGATAGATTTGATCGATAACTCGGTCAAAGCCCGTTACAAGGGACCGGTCGAAAGCGGGTAGCGCCTGATCCGGATGGCGTTGCCCGCGCGGCGATCGGCCAACATGGGCGGCGGCAGCCGGCCCATTTCGCAAGTTCCAATTGCGAGTGCAACCCGACCAGGCGGCTGCACGCAAAGAGTTAAGCCCAATTCTCTCATAAAGAATAGAATATATTGATTTCGCTAGTTTTTGAGGTTTGATTGCGCCGCGTATATCCACTTAGCACTGTACGCCTGCGCTGGCCTGGGTTCATGGCCAGCATGGAACCGTCGTCGCGCAGTTTCGCGCTCGCGCTGGGACTATCCATCATTTTGCACGCAGTGGCCTTGTCCATCCATTTCGGGCTGCCCAACATTATCCGCGACAAGCAAGTCGCCCCGTCGCTCGACGTGGTGCTGGTCAACAGCAAGACCAAGGCAAAGCCGGTCAAAGCCAATGTATTGGCGCAGGCCGATCTCGACGGCGGCGGCAATACCGATGAGAACCGGCGCGCCAAAACGCCGCTGCCGGTACTGAAGGAGGCCGAGTCCGGTGCCGATGCAAGGCACGCAGAGCAGCGCGTGCAGGAACTGCAGGCGCAACAACGGGAGCTGATGACTCGGCTGCGGGCGGCGAGAAGCGTGACCACTGCCGAGCAAGCGAAAGCCGCGCCCGCGACGGCGGTGCCGCAACCGCAGCTGTCGGGCCAGGAACTCGCCGCCAGGGCCCTTACGATTGCACGCATGGAAGCGCAGATCTCGCGCCATATAGAGGAATACAACCAGCGTCCGCGAAAAACGTTTATAGGCGCGCGCGCGGAGGAATACCGCTTTGCCCAGTACGTTGAGGACTGGCGCCTCAAAGTCGAGCGCATCGGCAACCTGAACTATCCGGAAAGCGCGCGCGGCAGGATATACGGCAGCCTGATACTCAGCGTATCGATAAAGTCAGACGGCAGCCTGGATTCGGTCGAAGTGCAGCGTTCCTCCGGACACCCAATTCTCGACCGAGCGGCCGAGCGCATCGTGAGAATGGCGGCCCCTTATGCCCGTTTCCCCGCGAATATCAAGCGCGACACCGACATTCTCGTCATTACCCGCACCTGGACTTTTGCACCGGGTGACAAATTGTTTGGAGAGTGATTACCGGCCATGCCTGACCAATACGCCGTCATCGGCAATCCGGTTGCGCACAGCAAGTCTCCACTGATTCATGCCGCGTTTGCGCGCCAGACCGGGCAGGATCTGGTGTATGGGAGACTGCTCGCGCTGGAGGGGGCGTTTGTAGCGACCGTAAACGCATTTCGGGCCGGCGGCGGACGCGGGCTCAACGTGACACTGCCGTTCAAGGGCGAGGCCGTCCGCTTCGCCACTGTGCTGTCCGAGCGCGCCCGCGCGGCACAGGCGGTGAACACGCTCAAATTCGATGGCGATGTGATTTTCGCAGACAATACCGACGGCGTGGGACTGGTGAACGATCTGGTGCGCAATCTCGGCTGCGCCATCACCGGCCGGCGCATTCTGCTGCTGGGTGCAGGCGGGGCAGCGCGGGGCGTGATCGAACCTCTGCTCCAGCAGCAGCCGGCGCAGTTGGTGCTCGCCAACCGCACTCTCGAAAAAGCGCAGCGACTGGCACAAAGCTTTCGCGGTGCGTTCGAAGCCGGCACGTATGCGGCCCTCGCCGGCAGGCGGTTCGACCTCGTCATCAACGCCACCTCCGCCAGCCTCGCGGGCGAGTTGCCGCCGCTGCCGCCTGGGATCATCGCGCCGGGTGCCTTGGCATACGACATGATGTACGGCAAAGGGAAGACGCCGTTCCTCGCCTTCGCCCGCAGCGAAGGCGCGGCGCTGCTCGCCGACGGTCTGGGCATGCTGGTGGAGCAGGCGGCCGAGTCGTTTTTCATCTGGCGCGGCCTGCGCCCGGACAGCGCCCCGGTATTGACACTGCTCCGACGAACATTAGATGCTTAAGGCGATCAAGCGGGCGTTGGCCTTCCTGTGGAAGGCATTCTGCTACACGCTGGGCGTATTGTTCATCGCCTTGCTGCTGTACCAGGGCTGGTTTGCGGTGCACATCTGGTACTGGGTCGGGCACAATCCTGAAAGCACCAGCTTCATGCAGGCGGGGCTGGAGCCCCTGCGCGAAAAAAATCCCAATGCGCCCTTGAAGCAACGTTGGGCGAGCTACCCGCGCATTTCCATCGAATTGAAGCGCGCGGTGATCGTTGCCGAAGACGCCAAGTTCTCCGAGCACGATGGCTTCGACTGGGAAGGCATACAGAACGCGATGGAGAAAAACCAGAGGCGGGGAAGGGTGGTCGCCGGCGGATCCACGATTACCCAACAGCTCGCCAAGAACCTGTTTCTCTCCGGCGAAAAAAGCTTGTGGCGCAAGGGGGAGGAGGCCGTCATCACCTCGATGCTCGAGATGCTGATGACCAAAGAGCGCATTCTGGAGATCTATCTGAACGTCGCCGAGTGGGGGGACGGCGTGTTCGGCGCCGAAGCCGCGGCGCGACATTATTACAACATCAGCGCGGCCAGCTTGAACGCCGAGCAGGCGGCGCACTTGGCAGCGATGCTGCCGCGGCCGCTATATTACGAACGCAACCGCGACTCCGAATTCCTGCGGCGCTACAGCGATACCATACGCGCGCGCATGCCTTCGGCCGAACTTCCCTAAAGCCCCGTAGCTCGATGATTACCCGCTCTTCCGCGTGACCTGCCGGCCACCGGTTCCCGGGACGCGCCAGCTAGGCAAGCGCCCGGGGTGAGCCGTCCGCCGAGTAGTCCATGTGCCATCCTTGGCCCCATCCCTTGCCCGAAGCGCTGGATCTGCCGCTCGCGCCTCGGCCATATCCGACGCCAATGCGAAATCGGCGCGAAATCCTATAATACGGCGGTTAGGCGAGAATCCGCCGCGGGTGACGGCCCTGAATTGAACATTTTTCATTTTTGGAAAGGAAGCTGAGGCCATGCTCAAGGAATTCAAGGAATTTGCATTGAAGGGCAATGTCATGGACCTGGCGGTGGGCGTGATTATTGGCGCTGCATTCGGCAAGATCGTCGATTCCGTGGTGAATGACCTGATCATGCCGGTGGTCGGGCGTGCGCTGGGCGGCCTGGATTTTTCCAACTACTTCTTCGCGCTCAAAGAGATTCCGCCGGGGACGCCGATGACGCTGGAAGCAGTGAAAAAGGCCGGCGTTCCGGTGTTCGCCTACGGCAACTTTTTGACTATTGCCATCAACTTTGTCATTCTCGCGTTCATCATTTTCATGCTGGTGCGCTGGATCAACAGGCTGAAGCGCGCCGAGCCGCCGCCCCCTGCGCCGGCTCCGGCGGAGCCGGAGGAAGTAAAGCTGCTGCGCGAAATCCGCGACAGCCTGAAAGCGCGCTGAGCGCGGCGCCCCGCAAAGCAAGTACTAGGTGGCCCACTGTGGAGAAGCGCGGTCCGCGCCTGCCGCCTATTTGCCTATGGTGGCGAACACGGCTGCGGCGGCGCTGACGGTCGCCGCGATGTCCTGCTCGCTATGTGCCGCGGACACAAAACCCGCCTCATAGGCCGAAGGCGCGAAGTGCACGCCGCGCTCTAGCATCGCATGAAAGAAGCGATTGAACGCTTCCTTGTCGCATTGCATGACTTCGGCGAAACTTTGCGGGGCGTTGGCGCGGAAATAGATACCGAACATGCCGCCGATTGCCTGCGCTGAGAACACTACGCTATGCTTTTTCGCCGCCGCCACGAGGCCGTCGGTCAACGCCAGCGTATTGGCGCTTAATTTCTCGTAGAAGCCCGGCGCCTGCACCAGCTTCAGGGTCGCCAAGCCAGCCGCGACCGCGACCGGATTGCCCGAGAGCGTGCCCGCTTGATACACCGGCCCCAGCGGAGCGATTTTCTGCATGATCTCGCGCCGTCCGCCGAAAGCACCCACCGGCATGCCACCGCCGATGACCTTGCCCAGCGTAGTGAGGTCGGGCTGGATGCCATAGCGCCCCTGCGCGCCGGTCAAGCCCACGCGAAAGCCGGTCATCACTTCATCCAGAATCAGCACTGCACCATGTCTAGTGCAAAGTTCGCGCATCGCGCGTAGGAATTCAGGTTTGGGCGCAACCAGATTCATGTTGCCCACCACCGGCTCCACGATCACCGCGGCAATGTCCTTACCGCTCTCGGCGAAGCAGCGCTCCAGTTGCCCGACATCGTTATAGTCGAGCACCAGTGTATCTGCGGCGACCTGAGGTGGGACGCCGGAAGAGCTCGGCTGGCCGAAAGTAAGCGCACCCGAGCCGGCCTTCACCAACAAGCTGTCTGCGTGCCCGTGATAGCAGCCTTCGAACTTGATCACGCGGTTGCGGCCGGTATAACCGCGCGCGAGGCGCAGCGCGGTCATCGTGGCCTCGGTGCCCGAACTTACCAGGCGCACCAATTCCATGCCGGGCAGGAGCTTGCACAGCAGCTCTGCCATTTCGATTTCGGCTTCGGTCGGCGCGCCAAATGACAAGCCTTTCTTTGCCGCCGCGCACACTGCAGCCACCACTTCTGGGTGGGCGTGGCCCGCAACCATCGCGCCCCAGGAACCGATGTAGTCGATATAACGCCGACCTTCGGTATCCCACATGCTGGCACCTTCGCCGCGCGCGATGAAGCGCGGCGCGCCGCCCACGGCGCGAAACGCACGCACCGGAGAATTGACTCCGGCGGGAATAAACTTCTGGGCCCTGGCAAATAAGGATTCGTTACTCATTGCTGCATCCGCTGTTGTTGATGAAGTCGGGTGAAACCGGCCGCGCATTCGGCGATGTCGCCGGCGTCGAACACGGCGCTGATCACGGCCACGGCGTCCGCGCCCGCAGCAAACACCTGGGGCGCATTTTGCAGGGTAATGCCGCCGATCGCCACCAGCGGCAAGTCGAATCCCCGGCGCGCCTCGGCGAAAATCGTCAGCGGCGCACGCACCGCGCCGGGCTTGGTGACGGAACTGAACACACTGCCGAAAGCCAGGTAATCCACGCCCGCCTGCGCCGCGGCCGCGGCCAGTTCAATGCGGTCGTAGCAGGAAGCACCGAGCAGTTTACCGGGCCCCAGGCGCTGCCGCGCCTGGACCAGGTCGCCATCGTCTGCGCCCAAGTGTGCGCCGTCGGCGCCAACCTCCAGCGAAAGTTCGATATCGTCGTTGATAATGAAAGTTACGCCGGCCGCGCGGCATAAAGCGGCAAGCGCGCGCGCCTGCGCGAGCCGCATTTCCGGCGCAGCGGTCTTGTTGCGATATTGCACCGCCGACGCGCCGCCGCGGAGCACTTCACCGATTTCGCGCACGAGAACATCGGTACGCGGCTCATTCGGCGTAATCGCATACAGGCCGGAGAATTTGCGCTTCACGCCTTAGTCCTCGCGATCCCTTTCGTCTTCCTCGGTCTCGCGCGCCCAGAAGAAACGGTCGGGGATGTGCTGACCCATGCCCGGGCGAAATCCCGCGTTCAGCGCCTGCCAGGTGTACTCCTGCGCCTCGCGCACCGCTTCGGGAATGTCCAGCCCGTTGGCGAGCGTGGCGGCGATAGCCGAAGCCAACGTACAACCCGAACCGTGATAGCTGCCGGGCAGGCGTTGCCAGCTGTCGCTGCGGATCACGCCCTGCGGGCCGTAGAGGGTGTTGATCACCTGCAGGGTATTCTCGTGCGTACCGGTGATCAGCACGTATTCGCAGCCCATCTCCAGGATGCGCTTGGCACATTCCTCCAGAGACCGCTCCTCGTCGCCACCATCGTCTGCCAGGCGCCGCGCTTCCAGGCTATTAGGCGTGATGATGGTGGTCTGCGGGATCAGCATTTCGCGCATGGCTTCGATCAGCTCCTCGGTCGCCATCTCGTCGCCGCGGCCCGAGGCCAGCACCGGATCAAGGATCAGCGGCACGTCCGGATAGTCGGATACCACCTCGGCAATGGCGGCGCAGTTTTCCACGCTACCCACCAGGCCGATTTTGAACGCCGCCACCGGCATATCCTCCAGCAGCACGCGCGCCTGGTCGCTGACCCAGTCGGCGTCGATCGGCAGCACGTCTTCGACCCCCGCTGTGTCCTGTACAGTGATCGCGGTGACGACGGTAAGCGCGTGACAGCCCATGCTAGACAGCGTAAGCAAATCCGCCTGGATGCCGGCGCCGCCGGTGGGATCGGTGGCGGCGAAGCTGAGGACAATCGGAGGCAGGGAGGTGGGCATGGTGGGCGCCACGCTGGAACAAGACATGGCAACAGGGTAAGATGCGGCGCTATTTTAACTCAAACGAAGCCCCAGGACATGACAGCCGCATCGACCAGCACCGAATTCAAGACTTGGATGTGCCTCATCTGCGGTTACATCTACGACGAGGCCGTCGGCGTACCCGACGAGGGCATCGCCGCGGGCACGCGCTGGGAGGACGTGCCCATCAACTGGACCTGCCCGGAATGCGGCGCGCGCAAAGAAGACTTCGAGATGGTGGAGATTTAGCCGGCTATCGAAAGCGCTTCGCTGTGTCCGCCTCGCCCCATGCGCCTTTGGACCTTGCACCCGAAGTATCTCGACCCAAAAGGGCTGGTCGCCCTGTGGCGCGAGGCGCTGCTCGCGCAGGCGGTGCTGAAAGGCGGGACAGCCGGCTATCGCCACCATCCCCAGTTGCTACGCTTCAAATCACATCCCGACCCCCTCGCTGCAATAGCGCTCTACCTGCGCGCCCTGCATGCGGAAGCGATTGCGCGGAACTACCGCTTCGACGGGGCCAAGATCAACCGGCGCCGCACCAAGATTAAACTCGCCGAGAGCCGCGGCCAGCTTGCCTACGAGTGGCTGCATTTGCGGGCCAAGCTGCGCGCGCGCGACCCGGACTGGCTACGCCAGTGGAACAACGTCGCGGCACCCGAACAGCACCCACTGTTCCGGCTGGTTCCGGGTGCAGTGCGCGACTGGGAAAAAATCGCTTTGGATGCTGCTACCGGAATAAAAACCAAGCTCTCGCGCGCGCCCGCAATTCCACCCAAACCAAAATTGTGATTGTTTCGCCGGAGGGTTAAAATAGGCGCGTGGCGATCGACCTTACCCACCATTTTCTCATCGCAATGCCGAACATGGTGGACCCCTATTTTGCCAAATCCCTCACCTATATCTGTGAACACAACGACCATGGCGCGCTGGGCGTGGTAGTCAACCGCCCCATCGACCTGAGCCTGCAAGCGCTGTTCGCGCGCATAGATCTCAAGCTCGAGCCGCACGAACTGCACGACATTCCGGTCTATTTCGGCGGCCCAGTGCAGACCGACCGCGGCTTTGTGCTGCATCAGCCGGTGGGAGAATGGCATTCCACGCTGAACGTGCGCGACAGCCTTGGCCTCACCACCTCCAAAGACATTCTCGAAGCGGTCGGCAAGGGCAGCGGTCCGGCCAAGATGTTGGTCACCCTGGGCTACTCCGGCTGGGCCGCCGGACAACTCGAACACGAGCTTGGGCAGAACGCCTGGCTGACGGTGGAAGCCGGCGAGCAGATCATCTTCGATCTGCCCGCCGAGGAAAAACTGCCTGCGGCGATGGAACTGTTGGGCGTGGATTTCGCCAGCCTGTCCGAGGACACAGGACATGCGTAAATGCCGCCGGCGTGCGCGGGGTCGATGCTGATGGCTGGGAACGAAGCCGGCTTGGCCGCACAGCACGCGATGGCACCACGCCGCAACGCCGGCGCCGGCACGGTGCTCGCTTTCGATTTCGGGGAAAAATTCACCGGTGTTGCCGTCGGCGAGACCAGTATCGGCGTGGCGCATCCCCTAGGTCTGATCACCGCACAAGGCAACGCCGCGCGCATGGATGAAGTTGCCGCGCTGGTCGCCGAATGGAAACCGGGTACTCTGGTGGTGGGACTGCCGCTATCGATGGACGGCACGGAGCATGAGCTGACGCGGCGCTGCCGCCGCTTCGCACGCCAGCTGGTGGCCCGCTTCAGCTTGCCGGTCGAACTCGTGGACGAGCGCCTGAGTTCGGCCGCGGCCGAAGAGGCGTTGCGGGAAGCGGGAAAAGGCGGGCGCAAACATAAACTGCGCGCTCATCAGGTGTCGGCACAGATCATTTTACAAAGCCACTTCGATGACCCTGGTTCTTCCTGATCCTGAGGCACTGTGCGCGGAGCTGGTACGTCAGCTCGGGCCGCAGGTCAGCGCCGATACCGCCCTGGTCGGAATCCATACCGGCGGGGTCTGGCTGGCCGAGCGATTGCACGCGGCGCTCGGCATCGCACTACCGCTCGGTCTGCTGGACATCTCGTTTTATCGCGACGATTTCGACAAGACCGGGCTGCATCCGCAGATAAAACCCACGCAGATTCCGTTCGCGGTCGACGGCCGCCACATCGTGCTGGTCGATGACGTACTCTATACCGGCCGTACCGTGCGCGGGGCAATGAACGAATTATTCGACTACGGCAGACCCGCTTCGATCAGCCTCGCCGTGCTGATCGATCGCGGCGGGCGCGAGTTGCCGGTCGCCGCCCAATATGTGGGCGCCAAGCTGGAGGTGCCGCGGGGGTGCATGCTGGTGCTGGACCGGGACGAGAACGGCAAACTCAGGTTGAAATTGGATGCGTAACCCACAGTTAAACGACAAGGGCGAGCTGCAGCACCTGCTGACGATCGAAGGCTTGCCGCGCGAAACCCTGATACATATTCTCGACACCGCCACCTCTTTCGTCGGCGTCACGGCACGCGAAGTCAAGAAAGTGCCGCTGTTGCGCGGCAAATCGGTATTCAACCTGTTTTTCGAGCCTTCCACCCGCACCCGCACGACCTTCGAGATCGCCGCCAAACGCCTGTCGGCCGACGTCATCAATCTGAACATCGCCGTGTCCTCGCACACCAAGGGTGAGACCCTGCTCGACACCGTCGATAATTTGTCCGCCATGCATGCCGACATGTTCGTGGTAAGGCACGCGCAAAGCGGCGCGCCGCACCTGATCGCGAGCCATGTTGCCAGCCACCTGCACGTCATCAACGCCGGCGACGGGCGCCACGCGCATCCGACCCAGGGTCTGCTCGATCTTTATACCATCCGCCACTACAAGAAGGATTTCAGCAGGCTGTCGGTGGCCATCGTCGGCGACGTACTGCATTCGCGCGTCGCACGCTCGCTGATCCACGGGCTGACCGTCATGGGTACACCGGACCTGCGCGTGATCGGACCCATGACGCTGATCCCAGCCGGCGCGGAAAAGCTGGGTGTCAGGGTATTCTACGACCTCGAACAGGGCTTGCGCGACGTCGACGTGGTAGTGATGTTACGACTTCAAAGCGAGCGTATGCGCGGCGCGCTGCTACCCTCCGCGCAGGAATTCTTCAAATATTACGGCCTGACACCGGAAAAACTGGCGCTGGCCAAGCCCGACGCCATCGTCATGCACCCGGGGCCGTTGAACCGCGGCGTGGAAATAGATTCCGCGGTCGCAGACGGTGCGCATGCGGTGATCCTGTCGCAAGTGACGTTCGGCATCGCGGTCAGGATGGCGGTGATGAGCATACTGGCGGGAAACTGAATTAAATGAAGATCCACATCAAGAACGGTCGGCTGATCGATCCGCGCAACAACATCGACACCCAAGCGGATCTGTTTATCACCGCCGGCAAGGTAGCAGCCGTGGGCAAAGCGCCCGGCAGCTTCAACGCAAACCGCGTGCTCGATGCTGCCGGCCTGGTGGTTTGCCCGGGTCTGATCGACCTGTCGGCGCGGCTGCGCGAACCCGGCTTCGAATACAAGGCGACGCTGGAATCAGAAATGCTGGCCGCAGCGGCGGGCGGCGTAACCAGCCTCGCCTGCCCGCCCGACACCGAGCCGGCGCTGGACGAGCCCGGCCTGGTGGAAATGCTCAAGCATCGCGCCAAGACGCTTAACCTGGCGCATGTTTATCCGATCGGCGCGCTCACCGTTGGCTTGGCCGGCGAACAGCTCACGGAAATGGCGGAGCTGCGCGACGCCGGCTGCGTCGGATTCTCCCACGCCGATGTGCCGCTGCGGGATAATCAGGTCTTGTGGCGCGCACTGCAGTACGCGGCCACCTTCGGTTTCCGCGTCTGGCTGCGCCCGCAGGACGGCTATCTCGCAAAAGACGGGGTGGCGCACGACGGCGAAGTGGCCACGCGCCTGGGACTGGCTGGCATTCCCGCCTTTGCCGAGACCGTCGCCATCGCCACCATCGTCGAGCTCATGCGCGCCACCGGTACGCGCGTGCACCTGTGCCGCCTGTCGACGCGCGAGGGCGTGGACATGGTCCGCGCGGCCAAGCGCGACGGCCTGCCGATCAGCTGCGATGTCGGCATCCACCACGCTCACTTGTCGGAAATGGACCTGGGTTATTTCGACTCGCATTGCCACCTGCAGCCGCCGCTGCGCAGCGCGCGCGACCGCGATGCGCTGCGCCAGGGGCTCAAGGACGGCACCATAGACGCGCTTTGCTCCGACCACACGCCGGTTGACGAGGATTCGAAGCTGCTGCCTTTCGCCGAATCGGAAGCCGGCGCCACCGGCCTGGAGCTTCTACTTCCGCTCACGCTGAAATGGGCGCTAGAAATGAAGGTGTCGCTGGCGCAGGCGCTCGCCCGCATCACGCGGGAGCCCGCGCGCATTCTCGGCGTGGACGCCGGCCACCTGTCGGAGGGCCATACCGCCGATGTCTGCGTTTTCGATGCAGAGCACTACGGCAAAGTCAGCGCCGCCATGCTCAAGAGCCAGGGCAAGAACACACCCTTTCTTGGCATCGAGCTGCCCGGCAAGGTACGCTACACGCTGCTGCAGGGCCAGATCGTTTACGACGCGGGAAACGTCCAGATTTAGAAGCACAAGAGGGAATACATCCCCTCAAGTTGGGCGCAGAGCCGGCAAAGAGATATTTGCGCAGCCGCTCCGCTTCAGGCTGCTTCGCCTTCTTGCTCGAGCAGTGCGGCGGGCTGCAGCCCCACCGCTGCCACAAATACCGTCTTGCGTAGTGAACCCATTCCGCGGGTAATACTTACCTGACTCCTGTTCACCCGCAGGCGGCGGGCGAGAAATTCGATCAGGCACGCATTGGCTTTCCCGTCCACCGGTGGCGACGCCAGGCGCAGCTTGAGACAGTCACCGTGCAGACCGACGACCTCGGTACGTCTGGCGCCGGGCTGGGCGTGAATGCGAATGGCGACGCCATCGCGGTTGATGTCATACCAGCTCAAAACAGCGCCGCCACCGAGCGGGCAAGGTATTCGAGCGGGATCAGCAGCAGCTGCGCGACGACCAATGCAAACAGTGGCGACAGGTCGACATTGCCGATGGGCGGGATCAGGCGCCGGAATGGGCGCAGGAACGGGGCAGTAAGCGCGTTGAACAGCGGCGCCAGCGGCGCATAAGGGTTGATCCAGCTGATCACCGCCTGAATCAGAATGACCCCGATCAGCAGATACAGGCTATAGCGCACCAATTCGAGCAGGCTCAAGGTCAAGAATATCCCGATCACCAGCCCCGGCCCACTGACGATGATTCCGTCTCCAAGCAAATAGAGGAGAAACAGAAGCAGCGCCTCGATCAGCCAAGCCAGCAGGAAACTCGCCAGATCCACGCCGAACATTCCCGGGATAAAACGCCGCGCCGGCAGCACCAGCCAATTGGTCAGTGCGCTGACGAACTGCCCCAGCGGGTTGCGGAATGGTGCG
>DAIDTN010000085.1 GCA_027457185.1 Burkholderiales bacterium
TTGCCCGAAGCCCTGATCGTCAATACCTACGATGCCGACCAATGCGCGGCCGCCCTGCACCTGGCGCTGACCATGCCGGCGGACGAGCAGCGCGACCGCCGGCATGGTCAGCGCCAGGTGCAGGGCGGCCGCGCATTGGTCGGCATCGTAGGGATTGACTATCAGGGCTTCGGGCAACTCGCGCGCGGCGCCGGTGAACTGCGACAGGATGAGCACGCCGCGATTATCGTCGCGTGCCGCGACAAATTCCTTCGCAACGAGATTCATGCCGTCGTGCAGGCTGCTGACGAAGCAGAGATCGGCGGCGCGGAAATACTCGTATACCTCGCGCGCCGCGTGGTGCTCCACCTTGAGCACGATGGGCGGCGGCCCCTGGCGCGCGAAGCGGCCGTTGATGCGCGCGGCCATGGTGCGCACCTGCGCTTCGTGATGCTGATATTCCTCGATGCCGGCGCGCGTCGGCGCGGCGACCTGGACAAAGGTGAAGCGGCCGACCCACTCTGGATTCGACTCAAGCAGGCGCTCGATGGCGCGGAAGCGCTCGACGATGCCCTTAGTGTAGTCGAGGCGGTCGACACCGACGCCGAGCTTGTGTTCGGGCGGCAGGTCGTTCAGCTGGCGTATGCCGCTGCGGCAGTCCGCCACGCTTTTTTGCAGCATTTCAGGTTCCGGCGGCCAGGCGATCGAAATCGGGTAGCGGCGCACGGCGGTGACCTTGCCGCCGAAGGAGACGGTGAAGGATTCCCGGTCGACCCGCGCTTCGAGAAAACGATCCACCGTATCGACGAAATTGTTGCAGTGGAACTGGGTATGAAAGCCGAGAATGCTGCTGCCCAACAGTCCGGCGACGACTTCGTCGCGCCAGGGGCAGATGGCGAAGGACTCGGGATTGGGCCAGGGTATGTGCCAGAAAGTGATGATCGTGGCATTGGGCAGTTCCTCGCGGATCATGCTCGGCAGCAGGGCGAAGTGGTAGTCCTGCACCAGCACGATGGGGTCCTTGGTCTTGGCCTCGCTCGCCACCGCGCGGGCGAACTTGCGGTTGACCGCCACATACTGGCCCCAGTCGCCCGAGCGGAAGGTCGGCCGCACATGGGCGATGTGGCACAAGGGCCACAGCCCCTCGTTGGCGAAGCCGTAGTAGTAGCCGGCCTCCTCCTCCGCCGTAAGCCAGACGCGGCGGATCTGGTAGGCGGGTTTTTCCGGCGGCACCGCGACGTGATCGTGCTTGTCCACCATCTCGCGATCGGCCGAGCCGCTGCCGTGGGCGATCCAGGTGCCGGAGCAGGCGCGCATGATCGGCTCCAATGCGGTGACCAGCCCGCTCGCGGGCCGCTGCACCTCGATGCGATCGCCGCGGCGCTCGTGCACGTAGGGCTCGCGGTTGGAAACCACGATCACGTCCTCGCCGCGCAGTTCGCCGCGCAGAATGCCGCGCAGCGCCTCCGGCGTCCAGGTCACCTGATCCTCGTCGCGCGCGCGCGCATCGGATTCCAGTTCGCGGATCAGTTGCTGCAGATCGCGCGCAATCGGGTTGAACTCGGGCAGGCTGGGGTAAGCGACCGTGCCCGGCTGGCGCAGCAAGCCTTCGCCGCGCAGCAGGGAGCGCATACCGGCCATCCAGCCGCGCCAGGAAAGCTGGGCAATGATCACCGTGACCAGCGACACCACGGCCGCCAAGCCCATGAACAGGTAGAACACATAGCGCTTGGTCTCTTGGCTGCGGCGGGTGATGAAGCTCATGTCGTGCACCAGCACCAGCCGTCCTTCGGGCTCCGCCTCGGTAGGCATCGGGCGCACCGCAACGTGCAGGGGCCCGTTGGCGCTAGTCAACAGGTGATCCGGTCCCTGCCAGCGTTGGAGTTCGGAGCAGCGGATCTCCGCCGGCAGCGAGCGGGTGGCCAATACCCTGCTCTTCGGCGTGGCGCAGTAGCCGACGGCGAACAGGCGCTCGTCCTGGTTGATGCGGTTGAAGTATTCCAGGATCTTGATTCTCTTGCCGGCCGTCAGCAGCTCCACCAGCGGTTCCTGAATGGTGTTGGCGATCAGCGACGAGCGGCTGTCCAGGTCGTGCACGAACCAGCTCAGGGTCAATTTGTCGACCAGCGGGGTGACGGCGTAGGCGATGCCTGCCAGAACCAGCATCAGGGGCAGGACGAAGCGCAAAGACAGTCTCATGCGATTACTTTACCAGCCGAGGAGCGTTTAAGGTACGCTAGCTTGCGAGTCGGAGCCTCGGGTCTGGTAGGATTTACCGTATGAACCGCGTTATCTTCAAATGCGGATGACCGCAACGGCCACACGCACTTTGCCTTGCTCATCATGGATCAGCTGTCGACTTCGCAGGGGATATGAAGGACCGCTCAACGCCGCCGCGGCGGCCGGAAAACGCGTCCGTGCGCGATGGACTTGTCTTCGCATGTGATACAACACTTTGGGCCTGGGGTTCGCCAACTACGAGAGGAGATCGTCATGCAGTTGATAAAAAGAGCCGTTTTTCTTGTTTGCAGCGCGCTCGTATTCGCCCTGCCGGGCGTGGCATGGGCACAGGCCTATCCGACCAAAGCGGTACACATGATCATATCGTTCCCGCCGGGCAGTGCGACCGACATTGTCGGCCGCATCGTGGCGCAAAAGCTGTCCGAATACTGGGGCCAGCCGGTGATTGCGGAAAACCGCGGCGGCGCGGGCGGCACCATCGCTTCCGCTATCGTGGCCAAGGCGGCGCCTGACGGCTACACCCTGCTGATCGATTCCTCGGGGCATGCGGTCGCGCCGTCCTTCTACGCCAAGCTTCCCTACGATGTGCTCAAGGATTTCGTCGAAATTGCGCCGTTCGCGGGGCAGCCCAATGTCCTGGTGGTAGCACCCGGATCCAAAATAAAATCCGTGGCGGACGTAATCGCCGAGGCCAAGGCCAATCCGGGCAAGATCAACTTCGCTTCGGCCGGCATAGGCAGCGGCACCCACCTCAACCTGGAGAAATTCAAGCTGGCGACCGGCATCGACGTCACGCATATCCCCTATAAGGGAACGCCGGAGGTGATCACCGACCTGCTCGGCGGGCGCGTCGAATATTATTTCGCGCCGATTTCGGCGGCGCTGTCGATGATTCGCGACGGCAAGCTGCGCGCGATTGCGGTGAGCAGCGCGAAGCGCTCGAGTTCCCTGCCCGATGTGCCGACGATAGCGGAATCCGGCGTGCCCGGCTTCGAGTTCACGCTCTGGTTCGGACTCTGGGGTCCGGCCGGCATGCCCGCGAACATCGTCGACAAGATCTCCAAGGACGTGCATCGCGCGCTCGCCGACCCCGGCGTGCGCGCGCGGCTGGAGAAGCTCGGCAACGATCCGATGAACATGACGCCGCCACAGTTCAGCCAGTTCGTGCACCAGGAGGTCAAGGATTACGCGCGCATGATCAAGGCGGCGGGCATCAAGCCGCAGTAAGGGCGGCTTGGCTTAGCCCGGCTATGGGGTTTTAATCCAAGATCGCCGAGTGCGCGCGGACGCGCTTTTCGTCCGTGCACAATCGGCGATCCGCGCGGACGGGCCGCCGTCCGCGCAAGTTTGAGTGCAACATTTTGAGGCCTTCACCTATGAACTTCCCCAATGAAAAGGCAGTGAGCCACCCCGGCGTGCCCCTGTGGATAAACGGGGCAGCGGCTCGATCGACCAGCACGCGCACAGGCATCGTGACCAACCCGGCCACCGGCGAAGTCACCCGGCGTGTGCCTTTTGCCAACGCCCAGGACGTCGACGCGGCGGTCAAGGCGGCCAGCGTCGCGCCAGCCGGGGAGCGCGGCATCGAGGTGATCGAGTTCGCCTGCGGCATTCCGCATTTGCTGAAAGGCGAATACACCGAGAACGCCGGCACCGGCGTCGACTGCCACCCGCTGCGTCAGCCGGTCGGCGTGTGTGCCGGCATCACGCCGTTCAACTTTCCGGCGATGGTGCCGCTGTGGATGTTTCCAGTGGCCATCGCCTGCGGCAACACCTTCATTCTCAAGCCTTCGGAAAAAGTGCCTTCGACCAGCATGAAAATGGCCGAACTGTTCAAGGAGGCCGGGCTGCCCGACGGCGTGTTCAACGTGGTCCACGGCGACAAGGAGGCGGTGGACGCGATCCTCGGTCATCCGGGCATTCATGCGGTGTCCTTCGTCGGCTCGACGCCGATCGCAAAATACATCTACGAGACCTGCGCCAGGAACGGGAAAAGGGTGCAGGCCCTGGGCGGGGCCAAGAACCACGCGGTGGTGCTGCCGGACGCGGATCTGGAATTCACCGCCGATGCGCTGATCGGCGCGGCCTACGGCTCCGCAGGCGAACGCTGCATGGCGATCTCGGCGGTGGTCGCGGTGGGCGCGATCGGCGATCCCCTGGTGCGGATGCTGGCGGACAAGGCGGCGAAAATCAAAGTCGGACCCGGCGACGGCGCAGGCGTGGAAATGGGACCGCTCGTCACCCTGGCGCATCGCGACAAGGTCGCAAGCTACATCGCCGCGGGCGTGGCCGAAGGGGCGAAGCTGGTGGCCGACGGGCGCAACAAGAAAGTCGCGGGCTACGACAACGGATTTTTTCTCGGCGCCACCCTGTTCGACCAGGTCAAACCGGGGATGAGCATCTATAAAGACGAGATCTTCGGCCCGGTGCTGATCGTGCTGCGCGCGAACACCCTGGAAGAAGCGATCGCACTGGTGAATACCAATCCCTATGGCAACGGCACGGCGATTTTCACCAACTCCGGCGGCGCGGCGCGGCGCTTCGAGGAGGAGATCCAGGTGGGCATGGTGGGCGTTAACGTGCCGATCCCGGTGCCGATGGCGTTCTACTCTTTCGGCGGCTGGAAGAATTCGCTGTTCGGCGACTTGCACATGCACGGCATGGAGGGGGTCAAGTTCTATACCCGCACCAAGGTGGTGACCACGCGCTGGCCGCACGACGATACGCCGGCGCCCGGGCTCAATATGCCGACGCTGGGTTGATCGATTGTCGGGCTGCGCGCCTTGCGGCGGTGCTAAGCACTTCGCATTTCAACGCCGGCGGAGCCGGCGCCAACCATTCAACCCCCCTGCTGATGAAAACTAAGTCGGGGAATTGACGTCAAGCCCCAGGTCGAGCGCCGGCGCGCTATGGGTGATCCAGCCTGCCGATATCAGATCGACGCCGCTTGCGGCGACCGCGTTGACGGTTTCGAGCCGGATCCGGCCTGAAGCCTCGACCAGCGCGCGGCCGTCGACCATGCGCACCGCCTCGCGCATTTGTTCCGGAGTCATGTTGTCGAGCAGCACGGCGTCGACGCCGGTTTCCAGCGCCTCGGCAAGTTGCGCGAGCGTGTCGACCTCCACCTCGATTTTGACGAATGGACCAACGGCCTGGCGACTGCGCTCGATGGCAGTGCGGATTCCGCCCGCCAGCGCGACATGATTGTCCTTGATCAGCACCGCATCATCGAGGCCGAAGCGATGATTCGATCCGCCGCCGGCGCGCACCGCATGCTTTTCCAGCATGCGCAGGCCGGGAGTGGTCTTGCGCGTGCAAACGATGCGGGCGGGGAAGGGGCGTGCCGCTGCAACCAGAGCCGCGGTCGCCGTCGCCACGCCGGAGAGATGGCACAGCAGGTTGAGAGCGACCCGCTCGGCCGACAGAATGGCGCGTGCCGGTCCCTGCAGGCGCATGGCGATATCGCCGGGGCTGACGCGGCTGCCGTCCGGCTTTTCGATCGCCACCGAAATCCCAGGGTCGAGCAGACGGAACGCCAGCGCGGCGACAGCGGTGCCCGCAAGCGCACCGCTTTCGCGCGCCGCGATGACGCCGTCCATCAGGGTGCACGCCGGGATGGTCGCGGCGGTGGTGATGTCGCCGGCGCGTCCAAGATCTTCGAGCAATGCCGCGCGCACCAGCGGCTCCACCATGATTGCGGGGAGGGGTTCCGGCAAGGCCGTCATGCGTTTCTCACGAGGAAATCTTGCGCTTGAATGTTCGCCGTACGCGTTCGTGCATCGGCGAGCGAAAAACTGAACGACTGTGCCTGGCGCGCGGAGGGCGCGGGGTAGTCGCGGCGGAAGTGTCCTCCGCGGCTTTCAGTTCGTTTGCGTGCGGCGCTGGCGATAAGAAAGCCGACCAGGGCGAGATCGCCGCTCGTCGAGGGCCGCGGCGCAGCAAACGCTAGCGCTTCGAGTTCGGAGACGGCGGCTGCGAGGCCGGCATGGTCGCGGATCACGCCGACCGATGCACTCATCAGGCGGCGGATGCTCGCGCGGCTGGTGGCGTCGCTGTCGAGGCGCGTTGCTGTGGCCGGGGGCAGCGGAACTTTTGTTCCGGCCGTGGTCGCTTCCCGGCCGGCGATAGCCTGCGCGATCCAGCGCGCGCAGGCCAGGGCTTCGATCAGGGAATTGCTCGCGAGCCGGTTCGCGCCGTGCAAGCCGGTTGCGGCGACTTCGCCGCAAGCCCACAGACCCGCAACGGAGCTGCGGCCGGATCGATCCACGGCGATGCCGCCCATGTGGTAATGCGCGGCGGGGCGGACCGGAATCGCCTGGGTAGCCGGATCCAGCCCGGCGCGGCGGCAAAGTGCCGTGACCGTCGGAAACCGTGCGGGGAAATCCTTGCCGATGGCGCGCGCATCGAGATAGACGTCCTTGCCCGCAGTCGATTCACGCCAGATTGCGCGAGCGACGACGTCGCGCGGGGCGAGTTCCTTGCCCGGGATTGCGTCCATGAAGCGCTCGCCCCGGGCATTGATCAGGACCGCACCTTCCCCGCGGATCGCCTCGCTCGCCAGAGGCATGGGATCGTCGCCGACGGCAATCGCGGTGGGGTGAAACTGCACGAACTCCATGTCGCGCAGGATTGCGCCGGCACGTGCGGCCAGGGCGATGCCGCTGCCGGTCGAGCCGAGCGGGTTGGTGGTGTGCGCGTAGAGTCCGCCGACGCCGCCTGTCGCCAGGACGACCGCGCGCGCCGGCAGATAGCTCGCTTGTCCCTGGCGCTCGGCGATCACGCCGGCGACGGCGTTGTCATCGAGCACCAGGTCGGTGATACGCGCGTCCTCGAGAATTTCGATCGAAGGCGATGCGCGCGCCGCGCGGGCGAGCGCCTCGATCGCGCGGCGGCCGGTGCTGTCGCCACCGGCATGGACAATCCGTCGCCGCGAGTGCGCCGCCTCCAAACCCAGCGCCAACTCGCCTGTGGCAGTGCGATCGAACGCCATGCCCCAGGCGGCCAGATCGGCGATGCAGTCCGCCGCCGCTTCGGCGACGCGCAGGGTAACCGCGGGGTCGCACAGTCCCGCCCCGGCGGCCAGGGTGTCGGCAGCATGCAGCGCGGGGGCGTCGTCCTCACCCATTGCAGCGGCAATGCCGCCCTGCGCCCACGGGGTCGAGGCTTCCGTACCGAGCCGCGCCTTCGCGATCACGATCGCCGGCAGCGGCGCAAGGCGCAGCGCCGTCGCCAGACCCGCAATCCCGCCACCGATGACGATCACCCGATCCGAATTCTGCAGTAGCGAGATCATGGCGGGCTCAGCGCAAAGCGAGCATGCGCTCGATGCTGGCGCGCGCGCGTTCTGTACTGGCTGGGTCGACCAGCACTTCGTGTGTCAGCGTCTCCAGCGCGTAGCGGATTTTGGGCAGGGTGATCCGGTTCATGTGCGGGCACAGCCGGCAGGGACGAACGATCTCCGTCTGCGGATATTGGGCGGCAATGTTGTCGCCCATCGAACATTCAGTCACCAGCGCTACCCGTGATGGGCGCTTCGCCGCGACGTAGTCGGTCATGGCAGCCGTGGAGCCGGCGAAATCGGCGGCCGCGACGACCTCCGGCGCACATTCAGGGTGGGCCAGCACCGCCACGCCGGGGAAGCTTTCGCGCAGTTCGCTCACGTTTTGCGCGGTGAACTGCACATGCACCTCGCAACGTCCGCGCCAGGGAATGATCTCCACGCCGGTTTGCGCAGCGACATTGGCTGCGAGATATTCGTCCGGCAAGAAAATGACCTTCTGCGACTTGAGGCTTTCGACCACCCGCAGCGCGTTGCCGGAGGTGCAGCAAATGTCGCTCTCCGCCTTCACTTGGGCGCTGGTATTGACGTAAGCGACGACCGGCACGCCGGGATGGCGCTGGCGCAGCATGCGCACATCGGCGCCGGTAATCGATTCGGCAAGAGAGCAGCCGGCGTCCGGGTCGGGGATCAGGACCAGCTTGCCCGGGTTGAGCAGCTTCGCCGTCTCGGCCATGAAATACACGCCGCACATCACGATGACCTCGGCATCGGTGCGTGCCGCCTCGCGCGCGAGGGCGAGCGAGTCCCCGACAATGTCCGCCACGCCGTGAAATATCTCGGGCGTCTGGTAATTATGGGCAAGGATTACGGCATTGCGTTCGCGTTTCAGGCGCAGGATCGCGTCGATATCCGGCGCAAACTGCGGCCACTTGAACGTCGGTATGACCGGGCGGATGCGTGCATAGACCTGTGCGGTCCTTGCCGCGACCGCGGGTTCCACCAGGATGAAGGCTTCGTCGATCCGCTCGGTCATCGCCATCAGCATCTCCTTATACTCAAACTCAGTATTAATGACGTCGAAAAAAGCCGGCCAACTGCCGGCTTGCAGAAAAAGTATACCAGATTAATACTTAAAGTGAGAATAAATGTGGCGGCCGCCGGACTTGACTGCCGCGATCCCGCCTATTTCCCGCGCGGCGCTATCGGCAGGCGTACGCCGGGGGCGGGGCGCTCGAGCAGTACGTCGCGCCGGTAACGCAGCAGGCGCGCCGGGCGGCCGGCGGCGCCCGCCGACAACTCGCCGGTCTCCTCGACCAAACCCTGGTTTTCGACGATTCTGCGGAAATTCGATTTGTGCATGAGCAAACCGGCAAGCGCCTCGACCGCGCGCTGGAGGTAGAGGAAGGTGAAGGTCGGCGGCATCAACTCGAACACGACCGGGCGGTACTTGATCTTGCCGCGCAGGCGGGCAATCGCGGTGGCGAGAACACGCCGATGATCGGCGATCATCGACGCGCCTTCCTTGATGACGTCGCTGGCCGGGCACCACGCGGGTGCGCGATCGCGATGTGTCTCCGGGACCAGGCCGATCTCGTACAGCAGTTCATAGCGTTCCAGAACCCGCTCGTCGCTCCAGGAGAACTTGCCCAGCCCGAAGCTTGCACGTACCCGCTCTTCGCGCGCGTGCCTCTCGCCGGTCGTCTTGGCGTCGGCGATCCAGCCCCTGAGTTGCCGTTCGATGCGCGCAAAAATCGCCGGTTTGCCCCTGCGCCAGTCCTCCCACGGAAAGTACTGGTACCAGTTGCGCCAGACCGAACTGCTGCTGTTTTCGGGACGCGCTTCGCGGACCAATGCGAGATATCCGATCGAGAGCATGCGGACGCGGCGCTTGGAGCCGATCACCATGCGGTTGCGGTCGCCGAATGTATACAGCTGCTCGACGTGGCCCAGGGACTGATGGGTCTGACTTTCCACCCACGAACGCAGACCTGCTTCCAGCGTGTGGTGACGCGATTCGAGCGGTCCGGAAGGCAGGGCATCCGGCGCGCCGGCTTCGGGCCGGAGGGCCAGGACCTGGGGCTGATCGCCCGCCACGCAAACGATGACCGCGCTCAGGTCGACAGCAAGCTCGCGTGAGGCGGCGATGGGCTGCTGTTGCTTTCGCGCGCTCATGTTTTTGTAAAGGACAACTCCCTGCGGCCAGATTAAACCAA
>DAIDTN010000086.1 GCA_027457185.1 Burkholderiales bacterium
TGCGTACCCTGGTCAATGGCGAGATAAAGAGGATCGTGGCTCAAGCTGCGTCGGAATCTTGATATAGTGAAATTGATTTCGTGGCTATGATACGCGTTGCGCTGTGTCGCGTTCGGGTGGTGCCCGGCGCACGGGATAGCCGTTTCTGCGAAATGCACCAAGCTTGTGTATGCTGATAAAAGTGCTTCCTCATGCTTGGTCGAATACGAAGCTGTGACCGGTCCGGTAACCGTTTGCGGTGTCGCCGCGAATTAACTACAGTCCAGCCGCCTACTTGTCGCCGCTGTAGGCCGGTTTCAAACCAGGACGCAGTCGATTGCGGGCGAATTTAAGGAGAATATCGTCATGTTTCAACTATCTGCAGGCAGAAAGATTGCAATGCTGGGCATTGTGGCGATAGCCGTGCTGGCTGTATTTGTGCCTTCGCACGCTGCTGCCCCGCTCCCCGATCCCAAGATCGATGCGCCGCTAGCAGCGGCAAATGGCACGCAAACTGCGGTATTCGCGGGCGGCTGCTTTTGGGGCGTGGAAGGCGTATTCGAACACGTCAAGGGCGTGACCCAAGTGGTCGCCGGCTACTCCGGCGGCAGTGTGGACAAACCAAGCTACGAGCAGGTGAGTTCCGGCACTACCGGCCACGCCGAGTCGGTACGCATTTCATACGATCCTTCGCGCATCTCCTATGGACAACTGCTGAAGGTGTTCTTTTCGGTCGCGCACGATCCGACGGAACTGAACCGGCAAGGTCCGGACTCGGGCACCCAGTACTGCTCCGCCATATTTTTTGCCAACGGCGAACAGAAGCGCGTTGCCGAAGCGTACATCGCCCAGCTGCAGGCAGCGCATACCTTTCGGCGCCCTATCGTTACTCAGGTAGTGCCGCTGAAAGCGTTCTATGCGGCCGAGGCGTATCACCAGCACTATCTCGAGCTGCATCCGGACCAACCCTATATCGTCATCAACGATCTGCCGAAAATCGCCAATCTTAAACGCGAGTTTCCGGCGCTCTACGTCGGCAGCTAGGGTCTGTTTGCTTTTGGTGCGTGAGTGCGACCGGCGGCTGCGACCGATTTCAACGCAGCGATCGGTCCACCATCTGCGCGGCGCTGCCTAGGTAATTGCGCGGATCGAGCAGGCGCTCGAGCTCGGCGCGGTCCATGTGTGCGTTGACCTCGGCATCGGCGGCGAGCAGTTCCAGCAGCGAATGCCCGCTTTCGACGGCATCGCGGCAGGCATCGTAGACGACGTCGTGCGCGCGTTGCCGTCCGAGCTTGGGCGCGAGTCCCATCATCACCGCCTCGGTGACGATCAAGCCCGAAGTGAGTTCCAGGTTGCGCTGCATCCGCTTTGTGTCGACGCCGAGTCCCGCAAGCATCAGCTTCGCTTGGCGCAAGGCGCCTGCCGTCGCAAGGTAACTCTCCGGCAGTGCGATCCATTCCGCATGCCAGGGTCCGGTGGCGCGCTCGAAGTCCTGCACCATGGCATCGAGCATCAGCGCGCAGTGCTGGCGCACCAGTTTGGCGCAGGCGAGTATCAGTTCCGACGAAATCGGATTGCGCTTTTGCGGCATGGTGCTGCTCGCACCGCGACCGTGTTCGAACGGTTCGAACACCTCGCCAAATTCGGTGGACATCATCATCATCACGTCGCTCGCGATTTTCGCGAGCGAGCCGGTGAGCAGGCCGGTGAACAGAACCGCCTCGGCCAAGCCGTCGCGCGCCACGTGCCAGGTGATGTCGGGTTCGCCCAGACCGAGTTCGCGCATCAGCGCCGCGCGCACCGCAAGTCCCTGGCCGCCGAGCGAGGCGAGGGTGCCGGCAGCGCCGCCGAATTGGCCTACCAGCACGCGCGGTCGCAATTGCGCCAGGCGCTCGCGCTGGCGCGCCAGCGGGGCGCGCCATACCGCTGCCTTGTAGCCGAAGGTCACGGGCAAGGCATGCTGCAGGTGGGTGCGGCCGGCCATGGGTGCATCGCGGTAGCGGCGCGCGAGCGTCTCCAGCGAGGCGAGAATGTCGTTCAGGTCGGACTCGATCAGTTCGAATGCCGCGCGCAGCTGCAGCACCACCGCCGTGTCCATGATGTCCTGGGTGGTCGCGCCCCAGTGCACGTAGCCGCCGGCGTCGCCTGAGCAGGCGGCGGCGAGCTGCTTCACCAGCGGCAGGATCGGGTAGCCGACGATCTCGGTCTCGCGCTTCAGGCCGGCGAGGTCGAGGCAGGCGAGCGTCGCCTTGGCGCTGATTTCGCGCGCGGCTGCGGCGGGAATCATGCCGATGCCGGCCTGGGCGCGCGCGAGCGCCGCCTCCACCTCGAGACAGCGCGAAAGATAACCGGCGTCGGAAAAGATCGCGCGCATCTGAACCGTGCCGAACATATCGCGGAACAGCTCGGAATCGAATACGCTCGAAGTCATGTCCTTGCTGGTCCTTGGCGCATCAGTTCGGCGCTTGTCGCGGGATTGCAGTCGGTAGCGTACGCGTCGACATCGGACGGATCGGTGAGCGCTCCCGCCGCGCCAGCTATCCGCACCAGGCGTTCGATCAGCGCATGCATCAATCGCTCCTTGCGTTGTCCATTTCGCCGATCAACTCGGCTTGGCGCTTGCGCGCGGCCGCGATGCTGCGCTCCTTGACCGGGCCGTAGCCGCGTATGCCTTCGGG
>DAIDTN010000087.1 GCA_027457185.1 Burkholderiales bacterium
GACCGCGACCGAACCCGCGCTCGCCTCCAGGTCGCCGCCGAGGATTTTCATGAACGTGGATTTGCCGCAGCCGTTGGCGCCGATGAGGCAGTAGCGGTTGCCCTCGCCGAACTTGGCCGAGACGTTCTCGAACAAGGGCTTGGCGCCGAACTGAATGGTGATGCCGGAGGCGACGATCAAGGGATTTCCGTTTCTGGGGGTGTAGCCGAAAGAGGCGGGATTCTACCGGAAAGCGGGTGCTGCGACCCGCCTAATTCAGAGCGCCAAACAATACCAGGGGACATCTCCCTCTCGTGCTCCCCTGAGTCAGGGGCCATTTTGGATTTTCTGAAATGGTCTCTTAGCTGCCGGTAAAGCGGTGGATCAGCCTGCGGTCCTTCTTCGTCGGCCGCCCTTTCACGCCCGCGGCCGGATGCGCCTGCAGCTTGCGCGCCGCAATCGCCGCCTCGCGCCGCGCGCGGCTGTCCTCGCGCTCGGCGTAGAGCAGCGCCGCCTGTGCCGCCGGACCACGCTGCGCCGACAGTGCCCTGATTTCGACCACCCACTCGAGTTCGCCCAGGCGTATCGCCAGTTCGTCCCCGGGCTTGATCGCGCGCGCAGGCTTGGCAGGCGCGCCGTTCAGACGCACCTTGCCGCCGTCGACGGCCTTGGCCGCCAGACTGCGCGTCTTGAAAAAGCGCGCGGACCAGAGCCATTTGTCGATGCGCAGGGGTTCGTCGTGCAGCTGCTCGTCGTTCATGCTCGCAGCGCATGATACCGCCAGCCGGCACGCTTTGATACCGATGGCCGGGCCAACAATTGCAGGCTTCCGGCTCCGTCCGGCACGACTGGGCCGAGCGAAACCATTTTTTGGACGCGAGTCAGTTAAGCTATGATTCCGGCTGCCGCGCTGGCCAAGACCCGTCCCAGGGGCGATGGAGGCAGCAGGACTGGTTTAAAAAGAACAAATAGACAGAAGGAGGTATGCCTTGGTCTCCACCACGCCGCGCGGCGAATGGGCGGGCGGGTTTACGTCGGCGCTACTGACGCTTCCGCTCTGCATTGGGTTCGGCCTGTTCGCCTTTGCCCCACTGGGTGAGCGCTACGTGGGATACGGCGTGATTGCCGGGCTGTACAGCGCCATCATCGTCGCCCTGATCGCGGTGTTGCTGCGCGCCAACTCCCCGGTCGTATTCGCCCCGCGCAGCATGCAGGCCTACCTGGTCAGCATGGTCGCGCTGCATCTGGTCCAGTCAGAATCCTTCGTCCATATCCAGGATCCGCAGCAAATTCTGACGGTCATGTTCTTCGTGATTTTCCTGTCCGGCATCATGCAGGCCGCGTTCGGCGCGATCGGTGCAGGCGGCCTGGTCAAATACATCCCCTATCCCGTCATCGCCGGTTTTCAGAACGCCGCCGCCATCCTGCTGCTGCTGTCGCAGATCGCGCCCATGCTGGGCCTGGGCCATCGCCTTGAGCCAGGTACGATGCTGGAGCAGTTGCGCCACGCCCAGCCGCTCACCCTGGCAGTCGGCGTCCTCACCTGCTATCTCATGCTGTATGCGGGCAAGCTGAGCAAGCGCATCCCGCCGGTGATCATCGGCCTGTTCGCCGGCATCGGCCTGTATTATCTTTTTTACTATTTGGGATATGTTGACAAGCTCGGCCCGTTTATCGGCGAGTTCAACTTCGCCCTGCCCGACCTGCACTACCTGTCCGGCTTCTACGCCATCGCACACCAGCGCCAATGGTGGGGCCTGCTGCCGTCCATGTTCGCCTGGGCGGCGAGCCTTGCGCTGATTTCATCGCTGGACGTGCTGCTTTGCGCCAAAGTGATGGAGGGCGTGACCCAGGAGCGCCAGGACCACAATCTGACCCTGGTGCGCCTGGGTGTGGGCAACCTCGTCGTCGCGGCATTCGGTGGCATTTCCAGCGCCATCAGCCTCACTTCCAGCCAGGGCAATTACAATTCCGGCGGGCGCACCGGCTACTCGGTCGTGATCAGTTCGCTCCTGATCCTCGCCGCGGTGCTGTTCTGTTCGCAGTTGATCTCCCTGATCCCCAAAGTAGTGATAGCCGGAATGCTCGTCGTCACCGCCTGGCGGCTGCTCGATCGCTGGACCTCGCAGCTGGTGAAGCGCCTCGTCGCGGCGGGCCCGCGCAACCGCGCCAGCCTGCTCCTCGACCTGTTCGTCATCGTGCTGGTCACTTTGGTCGCCGTGTTCGCCAGCCTGGTCACCGCGGTCGCGATCGGCATCATGGTGTCAGTGTTTTCCTTCCTGTTCCGCATGAGCAAATCGGTCGTCCGCCGCAGCGTCAGCGGCGACGCGCTGCGCTCGCGCAAGACGCGCGAGCCGCGGCTGATGCAGCTGCTCGCAGAGCAAGGCCATCGCATCGTCGTGTTCGAGCTCGAAGGCGCGGTGTTCTTCGGCACCGCCGAAAAACTGATCCACCAGATCGAGCGGGCGGTCAAGGACGGCGCCACGCTGGTGATCGTCGATCTGAAGCGCGTCACCGAAATTGACAGCACGGGCGTGCGTTTTCTGGTCCAGGCCAACGACGCGATGGTGAAGCAAGGCAAATTCCTGTTGCTGTCATCGGTCGAGGAAAGCGGCCGCCTAGGCCATTTCCTGCGCGACATGGGCGCGATCGCGGCGCTGACCAGGGGCCGCGTGTTCGTCGACATCGACCAGGCGCTGGAGTGGGCCGAAGACCAGCTGATCCTGTCGGAGTTGGGCGATGTCGAGCTGGGCACGGAATTTCCTTTCGCCCAACTCGACCTGTTCGCCGGCTTGAATGAAACCGAGATCGAAGTCGTCAAAGGCCGGCTCAGCCGCCGGGTCTACGCCAAAGAGGAGATCGTGTTCCGCGAAGGCGATCCGGGGCAGCAGCTGTTCGTGATCGCCAAAGGCGAAGCCAGCGTGCGTATCCGCCCACCCGGAGCGACGCGCGATATCCGCCTGATCACGTTCGCCCCCGGCACGGTATTCGGCGAGGTGGCATTGCTGGACACCGAAGTGCGCTCCGCGAGCGTGCAGGCTGACGAAGAACTGGTTTGCTACGTGCTGGAGCAAGAGGTGTTTCAGCAACTCGCCGGCAGCCATCCCGGCATCGCCGTGACCCTGCTGCGCAATCTCGGACGCGAGCTCAGCAACCGGCTGCGCCGCGCCAACCGGGTCATTTATCAACTGGATAACTGAGGCTGCGCCCGGCGCAAGCCGCAATCGCGCATAATAGCGCGGCTAAACCATCCGCAAAAATCCAAACATGTCCTCCTATCCCCGCCTGTTTCAGCCGCTGCAAGCCGGCCCGCTCACGCTGAAAAATCGCATCGTCATGGGCTCTATGCACACCCGCCTCGAGTCCATGCCCGATGGCAGCACGCGCGCCGCCGCCTTCTACGCCGAGCGCGCGCGCGGCGGCGTCGCCCTGATCATCACCGGCGGCTACTCGCCCGATGCAGCCGGTCTGCTCGAAGCCGATGCCGGCGCGCTCGATCACCCGGACAAGCTCGCCGAGCATCGCGTGGTGACCGACGCGGTACACGCCGCAGGCGGCCTGATCTGTCTGCAGATTCTGCACGCCGGGCGCTACGCCAAGCACGACGGCCTGGTGGGCGCATCGGACATCGCCGCACCGATCAACCGCAGGAAGCCGCGCGCGCTCGCCACTGCCGAAGTGGAGCAAACGATCGCGAGCTTCGCCGCCTGCGCCGCGCTCGCGCGCGAAGCCGGTTACGACGGCATCGAAATCATGGGCTCCGAAGGCTATCTGATCAGCCAGTTCACGGCGCTGCGCACCAATAAGCGCAGCGACCAGTACGGCGGCTCGCTCGCAAACCGCCTGCGCTTCCCGCTCGAGATCGTGCGCGCGACACGCGCCCGCGTCGGCGCCGATTTTCTGATCCTGTTTCGCATGTCGGCGCTCGATCTGGTCGAGGGCGGCCTCAACGCCGGGGAAACGCTGCAGCTCGCGCGCGAACTCGAAGCCGCGGGCGTGAACGTGCTCGACACCGGCATCGGCTGGCACGAGGCGCGCGTACCCACCATCGCTTACATGGTGCCGCGCGCCGCATGGCGCGACGCGACCGCGCGCATCAAGTCCGCCGTCTCGATTCCGGTGATGGCCACCAACCGCATCAACACGCCCGAACTGGCCGAGGAGCTGCTGCAACAGGGCGTGGCCGATCTGGTGTCGCTGGCGCGCCCGCTGCTCGCCGACGCCATGTTCGCGCTCAAGGCAGCACAGGGGCGCGCCGATGAAATCAATACCTGTATCGCCTGCAATCAGGGTTGCCTGGATTTCCTGTTCCGCAGCAAAGTCGCGAGTTGCCTGGTCAATCCGCGTGCCTGCAACGAAACCTATTACCCGAAAGTCAGAGCACTACACGCCAAGCGCGTCGCCGTGGTCGGCGCCGGCGCCGCCGGACTCTCCTTCGCCATCGCTGCATTCGAGCGCGGCCACCGCGTCACCCTGTACGAGGCACAGGCCGACATCGGCGGGCAGTTGAAC
>DAIDTN010000088.1 GCA_027457185.1 Burkholderiales bacterium
TGACCCCTGGATGCATGATCCGAACCTGGTGCAGGTACTGCATCACGATAACGGCCTTCAGTTGAGCGCCGGTTTGTCGCGGGTGTACAAGAACCAGTTGCAGCATGACCCGTCCAACATAAACCGGGCACGCGAAATCGCTTCCGGGCACGAGTTCATGCCTGTAGGGATTCTGTACCGCAACCCGGAGGTTCCCTGCTACGAGGACGTGCGGCATTCCGACAAGCTGCGCACGCCCGATCTCACCCGGGCGGGGCTCAACGCGGAACTGGACAAGTACACGGTTTGGCCGCAGGGGGCGAAGGAAAAGGTTGCGTAAAACGCCGGCGCGCGCCGATAGCGAAAGCAACCCGCGCGCCGTTATTGAAAGCACATCACCAGCAAGGCAGGTTATACAGACATGGAAGCGGATACCCAAGCCCACGTTGCTTTTTTCCTCACCGGCAGGCGGCCGAGCGAGTACCTGGACGCAGTCGAAGGACTGGGATTGCGCCCGGCGCTTTTCGCCGGCTACCGCGAGCTCAGTCAGCTGCGCTACGATTTCCCGCTGCTGCTGGTTGCCAATCGTTCCGACGCGGGCTTCGCGCAGTCGCTGTCGGGTCTCGTCGACGCCGCACTCGGCGAATGCGCGCGCGGCAGCGACGCCGAGCGCATCCGCAAACACGCCCTGCGCATGGAACAGGAAATCCGCGTCCTCGTATCCGGTGGCGCTAGCGGGCCCCTGTCCGCGCTGTGGGACAAGGCCACGGTCCGGCTCGCCCGGGACAAATCGGACGCCGACAAATCGCTCGCCGACAGCCTGAGGCGGACGCGCGCGGCGATCAAGGTCGACGGCGAACTGGCGGACTGCGATGCGGCGCTGCCGGCGCGCCTGCTGGGCCACGCATGGAGCGCGGTGCAAAAACAAAAGGCCGCAGCATTCCGCAAGGACCTGGACCGGCTGGTACTGAAACTCTCGGACATCCTCAAGGCGGATTACGAACGCTCCGAAGCCGGTCGCAGCGCGAAGCACCTGAAGGCATCCGTCGGCAGCGGCTACGGCGACGCGTTCGACTTCGACGCGATGTCGCGCCTGCTCGCCAAGGCCCTGCCGAAAGACCCGTTCCCGGAGAGCCGGCGCAAGCGCATACGCGCCTTGCTCGACGTATTGAACACGCAGCAGTTCTTTCCCGCCATCGCTGCGTCCACGAAAAAAACCGGCGGCGCACAACACTACTGCTTCCTGTTCGAGCGCTGCGCCGATGCGCTAGCGGCGTTTCGCGAGCGCATGCCCAAGCTGATCGAGCTGGCCCGCGCCATCGCCATCGCCGAGCTCGAGATCGACGGACAGTACAGCGAATCCAAGCACGACGCCTTGTTCGAGCAATTCGGCGCCAACGGGCTGGATCCGCAGGATCTGGCGCCGTTTCCCGACTATCTGGTCAGCGTCAACGCCGCGAAACTGCAGGCGGACGAGCATGCCCAGCTGATGGAAATCCTGTCCTCGGGTCTGCCGATCAAGGTCTTGCTGCAGATCGACGATATCCTGGAGGAGTCGCCGAACGGAGAAGGCAAGCTCACCTCCGGCATGCGCAGCCGGCAGATCGCCAACATGGCCATCGGCCTCAACGAAGTCTACGTGCTGCAGTCCGCCAGTTCGAATCTCTACCGCTTTCGCGAGCGCATGCTGCGCGGCCTCGCTTATCGCGGGCCGGCGCTGTTCAGCGTGTTTTCGGGCGCCAGCGGCAGGGCCTCCGAGCTGCCGCCGTATTTGATGTCGGCCGCGGCGATGGAGTCGCGCGCCTTTCCCGCCTTCAGCTACGATCCGTCCGCCGGCCCGAACTGGGCGTCGCGCTTCTACCTCGAGGCGAACTCGCAGGTGGATCTGGACTGGCCGATCCAGGGCTTCGCCTACGAGGACGAGCAGCATCAGAGGGTGTCGGAGGATCTCGCCTTCACGCTGGTCGACTTCGTCGCCAGCGACCGCCGCTATGCGCACCACCTCGCGCGCGTGCCGCGGGAGAAGTGGAATGGCAGCATGATTCCGGTGGACGAGTCGCTCACGCGCGAGCGCAAAGGGTTGCCCGACAAAGTCCCGAGCGTGCTGATGGTCGACGCCGATAACGTGCTGCAAAAGGTGATCGTCGACGAGCGCCTGATCCGCGAAGCGCGCCGTTGCCGCGAAATGTGGCACAGCCTGCAGGAACTGGGCGGCGTGCACAACTCGCACGCGGAAAAGTTGCTTGCGCGCGAGAGGAAGGCCTGGGAAGAGCGCATGCAGCAGGAGGCGGAGGCGCATGTCGCGGCTGCGCCTGCCGTCGCCGTGCCGGCTGCGGCAGCGGGCGCGACAGCCGCACCGGCCGTAGTGGGCGCGCCGGTGGAGGAAGAGCCGCAACGCTCGCCCGACGAGGCCTACATCGAAACCGCGCGCTGCTCGACCTGCAACGAATGCACCACCATCAACAACAAGATGTTCGCCTACGACGGCAACAAGCAGGCTTACATCGCCGACATCAACGCCGGAACCTACGCGCAACTGGTGGAGGCCGCAGAGAGCTGCCAGGTGTCCATCATCCACCCGGGCAAGCCGCGCAACCCGAAAGAACCGGGCCTGGAAGAACTGCAGAAGCGCGCCGAGCCGTTCCTGTAGTCGCGTCTCGCCAGTCGATTTGCGCGGACGGCTTCACGTCCGCGCAACTTACAAACTCTGCAATAGCCGGCGCGCAATTAAAGTCCTCACGCAGATTCGCGCTGCAGGCATTGACCGCAAGCGCGCGGGATAGAACAATGCCTGCACTGCATTCGAGCACAGGCCTATCCAGTGACCGCCGGCGTACGCCGCATCATCCACGTCGACATGGACGCGTTCTATGCGTCGGTGGAGCAGCGCGACGATCCGAGCTTGCGCGGCAAACCGGTGGCGGTCGGCGGCCAGCCCGGAGCGCGCGGTGTGGTGGCCGCATCGAGCTACGAAGCGCGGGTATTCGGGGTGCGCTCGGCGATGCCGATGGCACGGGCGGTGCGCCTGTGCCCGGACCTGGTCATCGTCAGGCCCGATTTCCAGCGCTATCGCGCCGCGTCGCAGCGCATCCTCGATATCTTTCGCTCGTGCACGCCCCTGGTCGAGCCGCTGTCTCTGGACGAAGCCTACCTCGACGTCAGCGACAACCTCTGGGGCGAGACTCTCGCCACGCCGGTGGCGGGGCGGCTGAAACAGCGCATGGGGGAGGAGACGCAGCTGAGCGCCTCGGCCGGCGTTGCGCCGAATAAGTTTCTCGCCAAAATCGCGTCCGGATGGCAGAAACCCGACGGGCTGACGGTGATCTCGCCCGGCCGGGTGGAGGCGTTTCTGCAGCAACTGCCGGTGGACGCGCTGTGGGGCGTCGGGCCGGTAACGGCGGCGAAGCTGCGTAAAATAGGCATAGCGCGACTGGTCGAGGTGCGCGCGGCGGATCCCGAGTTGCTGCGGCGCGCGGTCGGCGGTCTGGCGGATGCGCTGCGGCGCCTGGCCATGGGCGACGATCCCCGGCCGGTGCTGCCGGACCGGCCCTACAAATCTTCGAGCAGCGAGAACACCTACAACGAAGACCTCCTCGACCTCGATGAGATTCGCGCCGAAATCGGGCGCATGGCGCGCCAGACGGCGGACTGGCTCGCGCGCAAGGAGTTGCTCGCGCGCACGGTGACGATAAAGGTGCGCTACGCCGATTTCACTACCGTCACGCGCAGCCACACCGCTGCGGCGCCCACGCGCGACCCGGACGAGCTCGCCGCGCGCGCGCTGATGCTGCTCGCGCGCACCGATGCCGGGCGCCGGCCGATACGCCTGCTCGGCGCGGGCGTGCATGGGTTTGACGGGGATGATGCCGCGATCGGCTTTCCAGGCGTTCTGAGATTCGAAGACTAGGCGGCGAACGTTCGCGCAGGCGCAAGGCCCGGCCTTGCTTTCGCGCAAAATAGATCGATAATTTGCCGGTAGCCATGTCCAATCTCCTGCTCGATCTAAGTTTTGGTGTGAAGCGTTCCGACGGCTATGTGTCGGCCATCTGGCGCGCATCGACCACACGCCTGGGCGATTTCCACCTCAGCACCAGTTCGATTGCGGGCATCGAGAAATACAGCTTCAATAAATCCGGCATGTGCAGCAGCGCGCACAGTGGCGCCGATGGCGCCCCGGGGGCGCTGCGCGACCGCGCCGGTTTCAGGTGGCGCCGCGCGGCCACGCCTCCGCGCGGCAGCGGCAGGGCGGCGCGCGTCGCCTGGATCGCATTTCCGACCGACTATCTGTCGCGGCCGACGCAGGAAGACGACGGCGATGTTCTCTGGATCGCCGCTGCGCCCGCCTGCGGCGCGACCTACGTCGAATTCGCTTATGCAGCCGAGCCGGAGCAGGGCATTCGCGGCGTGCTCGATGTCATGCAGGACCGCACGCTGGTGCGTTGCGCCGAGCTTCCGGGCGGCGAAACCCTGGTCATCTTCTGCTATCACGCCGACTGGGAGAACAAGGACCTGCGCGTCCCCGGACACGGCGCCGTCGCTGATGTGCTGTTCTCCGCCGATGATCCGCTGGCATCGGGGCGCCCGCTGCGGCATCGCTTCGGCCCGATGCCCAAGGACCAAGAGGCGGTGCTGCTGCTCGAAATGGGTGGCGCCGCGATCACCAATTGACCACGGCCGCAAGCACGCGCGACGCAGCGCGAAACTCGGATACACTTGCGCCCTAAGCCCGGTTGAGCATAATTGTTTTGCCGTCCCAGAACGCCGCCGAGCAAGAGCGCGCAGCGCCGAGGCGGCCGGACCGGAGGAGAGATTTCATGGCTTTTCGCAGTGTCTATCCCGATGTCGCAATTCCCGAGATCGCGCTGAGCGACTATGTCCTCGCGCATGCGCGCGAGCGCGGCGATAAGCCCGCGCTGATCGATGGCCCCAGCGGGCGCGTCATCACCTACGCTCAGCTACCCGGGCTGATCGCGCGTGCAGCCGCAGGTCTTGCTCGTCGCGGCTTTGGCAAGGGCGAGCGCTTCGCGATCTACAGCCCGAACGTTCCCGAGTACGCGATCGCGTTTCATGCGATCGCCTCGCTCGGCGGCGCGGCGACGACAGTCAATCCGCTGTATACCGCAGGCGAGCTGGCGAAGCAGTTGAGCGATTCGAGCGCGCGCTTTCTGCTGACGGTGCCGTCGTTCCTGGCGGTCGCGCGCGAGGCGGCGGCGCAGTCCAAGGTCGAAGAGATTTTCGTTTTCGGCGAAGCCGAAGGCGCCACGCCGTTCGCGGCCCTGCTCGCGGGCGAGGCGCAAGCGCCCAAGGTCGCGATCGACCCGCGCAAGGATCTGGTGGCGCTGCCCTACTCGAGCGGCACCACCGGCCTGCCCAAGGGCGTGATGCTCACGCATCACAATCTGGTGGCCGAGCTGTGCTCGATCAAGGGCGTCACCGACGCGGCGCTGATCCTGCCCGAGGACACGGTGCTCGCGTTCCTGCCGTTCTTTCATATCTACGGCATCGTCGCGTTCCTCAACCTGAGCCTGCATCTGGGCGCGACCGTGGTCACCATGCCGCGCTTCGATCTGGAGCAGTACCTGCAAATGGTGCAAAAGTACGGCGTGACCATTCTGCACCTGGTGCCGCCGATCGCGCTGGCGCTGGCGAAGCACCCGGTCGTTGCCAATTACGATTTGTCGAAGGTGCGCGGCGCGTTTTCGGCCGCAGCGCCACTCTCGGGAACGGTCGCCGACGCAATGTACCAGCGCGTCGGCTTTCGCGTTTCGCAGGCTTACGGCATGACCGAGGTCAGCGGCGCCTGCCATCTGGGGCCGACCACGCCTGAGGCGATCAAACCGGCCGCGGGCGGGCGGCTGATGCCGAACATGGAGTGCAGGGTGCTCGATACCGCCACGGGAGCCGAGCTCGGCAGCGGCGAGCAGGGCGAGATCCTGGTGCGCGGGCCGCTGGTGATGCAGGGTTACCTCAAACTGCCCGAGGCCACCGCGGCGAGCATCGACGCGGAGGGCTGGCTGCGCACCGGCGATATCGGTTACGTCGATGCCGACGGCGACTTTTTCATCGTCGACCGCACCAAGGAGCTGATCAAGTACAAGGCACTGCAGGTCGCGCCGGCCGAGCTCGAGGCGATAATCGTCGGCCACCCGGCGATTGTCGACGCCTGCGTGATCGGCATCGCCGACGAGGAGGCGGGGGAGGTGCCCAAGGCCTTCGTCGTGTTGAAGGGCAAGATCACGGCCGAGGAGCTGCAGGCCTACGTCGCCGCGCGCGTGGCGCCGCACAAGCGCATACGCGCGGTCGAGTTAATGGAGCAGCTGCCCAAATCGGCCACCGGCAAACTGCTGCGGCGCGTGCTGATCGAGCGCGAGCGCAGCCGCGCGTCTTCCTGACCCATGCTGAGACAGCCGCTGATTTTCCTCGACCTCGAGACCACCGGCATGCTGGCGGCCGAGGAGCGCATCACCGAGATCGGCCTGGTCGAAGTCGACAAGGGCGAGCTCATGGGCAGCTGGAGCCAGCTGGTGAATCCGGAAAAGAATATTCCACCATTCATCGAGGCGCTCACCGGCATCACCGACGCGATGGTGGAGCACGCGCCCACTTTCGCGCAACTCGCGCCCGGTTTGTTCGAGCGCCTCGAGGGCAGGGTCCTGATTGCGCATAATGCGCGCTTCGATTACGGCTTCCTCAAAAGCGAGTTCGAGCGCGTCGGCCTGTCCTATCAACCGCGCGTGCTGTGCACGGTCAAACTCTCGCGCAAACTCTTCCCCGGGCACCGCCGCCACAACCTGGACAGCCTGATCCGACGCCACGGCCTCGCATGCAGCGCGCGCCACCGGGCGCTGGGTGATGCCGAAGTGCTGTGGCAGTTTCTGCAGAAAATTCAAACCGAAGTCGATGCGGAGCGCATAGCGGCCGCGCTGCGGGCGCAGCTGGACGCGCCCGCAGTGCCCGCCGCCGTCTGACTGTCTGTTGCCGAATTTAGCATGCACGCGTGCCGCGCAGTAAGGCGGTATGCCAATTGCAGAAAAACAAAGTTTAAGAATGTTGGGTGGCGGCGATGCATCCGTGCGTTCCGGCCGGTACGATCACCTCGGCCCGGTGCTCGCGTCCGCAGCGCATCCGCGTACGTTGAGACCGTACATCGAGGGCGAGCGCGCGGACCGATTATAATCGCTGCACCAAACGGAGGAGCAACATGGCGAAAACGGAATTGCCCATAGTCATCGCCGGCGGCGGCATCGGCGGCTTCGCTGCTGCGCTGGCGCTCACGCAAAAGGGATTTCCGGTCCAGCTGATCGAGCGCGCCGCCGATTTTCACGAGATCGGCGCCGGCATCCAGCTCGGGCCGAACGTGTTCCGCATGTTCGACGTTCTCGGCGTCGGCGAAGAGATGTCGCATTGGGCGGTGTTCCCGGATAACCTGATCATGCGCGATGCGCTCGACGGCGCGGAAATCACCCGCATTCCGGCAGGCGAACTCCTGCGCAGGCGCTTCGGTTATCCCTACGCCGTGATTCATCGCGCGGATCTGCACAAGGTTCTGATCGAAGCGGTGAAGCGCTCGCCGCTTGCCACGCTGACGACGAACTGCAAAATTGCCTCGTATGAGGATCGCGGCGATCGCGTCGTGGTCCAAACCGAAGCGGGCAGGACGTTCGAGGGCGCGGCCCTGATCGGCGCCGACGGCCTGTGGTCGGCGGTGCGCAGCCAGTTGGTCGGCGACGGCAAACCGCGCGTCTCCGGCCACATCGCCTACCGCGGCGTGATCCCGCTGGCCGAAGTGCCGGAGCATCTGCGCGAAAACAACGTGGTGCTCTGGGCGGGGCCGAAGTCGCACCTGGTGCACTATCCGCTGCATCGCGGCGAAGTCTACAACCTGGTGGTCGTGTTCCACAGCAGCCGCTACGAGGAGGGCTGGGACACCTACGGCGATCCGACGGAATTGCGCGAGCGCTTCGCGGGGCAGCATCCGAACGTGCGCGAGTTCCTGTCGATGGCGAACGAGTGGAAGATGTGGGTGCTGTGCGACCGCGAGCCCATCAGCCGCTGGACCGAGGGGCGCGTGACGCTGCTCGGCGATGCGGCGCATCCCATGCTGCAATACCTGGCGCAGGGCGGGTGCATGGCGATCGAGGATGCGGTGGTGCTGGCGCGCAGCCTGGCCGAGGCGAAGGGCGATTACAACGGCGCCTTCCTTGCCTATCAGCGCGAGCGCTACCTGCGCACCGCGCGCGTGCAGCTGACCGCGCGCATGTACGGCGACATCTATCATGCCACCGATGCGACGCGCGATCTGCGCCGGCAGATGCTCGCGGGCCGTACGCCGGAGCAGGCCTACAACGGCGTCGCCTGGCTCTACGGCGGCATTTAGGCAGATTTCCCCGGGACGCTAAATTTCGTTGGCGCAGCGACGCGGGGATCGCCATGCCGTGCTCCCGCACTCCGCCTCTGTCGGCTGCATAATTTGATCTATATCAAGCTATTGTGCATGCGCGGTTGACCGAACAAATGAGAACGGTTATCGTTTGTGCATGAACTTGCACGCGAACACCCGGACAGAACAGGAAGCCAGTGCTGCGCGCGCCCAGTTCAGATTCAGATCAAAAGTCGGCCTCTCTCCGTCGTCCCGGCTGCGGAAAATGAAACACTTCCCGGCGAATATTCTTGTCTGCCTAGTATTTGCGCTAATTTCCTTACCAGCAAGGAGTCAGGTTGAGACTGCCGGCGCCGGGGCGGGATCTAAGGAAGTTGAGAAACAGGATTTCGAGCTCAAAGGCCAACTGACCTACATCGGCCAGGTGAAGCCGAGCTTTCCCGCCGCCTACACATTGCCGGGTTTCAACAGCCTTTCTTCCTCCAAAGAGGAGAGCCGCAGCATTACTGCCACCGCCTATCTGGGAGCGCGCTTATGGCCGGGGGGGGAGGCGTACATCAACGAAGAGATGGTCATCGGCGTGCCGTTCTCCAATCTGACCGGCCTGGCGGCAGTTCCCAACACGGAACTGCAGAAGGCGTCTGGACCCGACCCGCTCTTTTACATGCCCCGCGTATTCATCCGTCAGACCTGGGGATTGGGGGGGGAAACTCAAAGGGTCGACTCCGCTTTCAATCAGCTTGCGGGAGCGCTCCAAAGCCGCCGTCTCGTGCTCTCTGCAGGAAAACTTTCCATCATGGATATCTTCGATGGCAACGCTTACGCGCACGACGGCCGCAGGGATTTCTTCAACTGGGTCAACGTGGCAGGCGGAGCATTCGACTACGCCGCCGACGTCCGCGGCTACAGCATCGGCGCCGCGATTGAATATTACCGCGATCAATGGGCATTTCGCGCCGGACGTTTCATGGTGCCGCGACAGTCCAACGGATTGCAGCTGAATTACAGCATCATGAATTTCCATGGAGACCAGGCAGAAATCGAGCACGACGATGAACTGGCCGGATTGCCGGGCAAGGTGAGACTCCTCTTGTTCCAGAACCGCGAACTGATGGGACGCTTCGCCGATGCCCTTGCCTGGGCTGCGCAACGGGGCGGTACGCCCGATGTCGCAAATGTGCGCAGGCCCGACACAAAACGGGGATACGTGTTGAACCTCGAACAAAGCGTCGCCCGGGACCTGGGCGTTTTCGCGCGGCTGAGCCGGAATGACGGACGGACCGAAATGTTCTCCTACACGGAAGTAGAGCGCTCGATTCAACTGGGCGCCTCGCTGAGCGGTGATCGCTGGGGTCGTCACGGCGACACCGTCGGGCTCGCGTGGACGGTCAATGGTTTGTCCGCGGTGCACCGGGCTTATCTGGCTGCGGGAGGCACGGGATTTCTCATCGGCGATGGCAGGCTGGACTATCGGCCGGAGACGCTGGGCGAGATGTATTACAGCGTGCTGCTGGCAAAGGCTCGATGGCTGACTGCGGATTGGTCACATATTGTCAATCCCGCCTACAACGCCGACCGGGGTCCGGTGAATGTTTTCGGGGTGAGACTCCATGCCGAATTTTGAATGCCTCGCGGCAAATCATCTTAGGGATCATACAAGCCGCGTGGTTGCATCAAAACGTTGCTGGCCCTAGCCGGCACGGTCATTTTCTCATGATAGGGGCAACCTAGATGGAAATGCTAAACGCGCAATCAGCCAAAACAATGTTGGCGCCTGAAGCGGGGTGCCTTGCCGCACCGTTTGAACCAACCATCGGTCTGTGCGAACTGGAACGAGGCGTCACGGCAACCGTGACTGCAATTGGCTCGCCGGCAACGGACCGGGATCGTGAATTGGTGCTGCGCTTGATCGAAATAGGCTTCTTTCCGGGCGAGACGTTGCGCGTCGTCGCGCATGGTCAACCTGGCAACGAACCGATTGCGGTACGGTTGGGCGGAACGACGTTCGCATTGCGCCGCCTCGAAGCCGGCTACATTCGCGTGATTCCCGCGCCGGTGATTTCATCGTGAATGCATCGCTCAATATTGCTCTGCTCGGCAATCCCAACTGCGGCAAGACCGCGCTGTTCAACCTGCTGACCGGCAGCCGGCAAAAGGTCGCCAACTACCCCGGCGTTACCGTCGAGCGCAAGGAAGGCCTGTTCACCACGGCTTCCGGCAAACGCGTGCGAGTACTCGACCTGCCGGGTGCATATAGCCTCAACCCCGTGAGTGCCGACGAGGCAATCACGCACGACATCGTTCTCGGTCTGCTCGCGGGCGAGAAAAAACCCGACCTGGTTGTCTGTGTCACCGATGCCACTAATCTCAGGCTCAATCTGCGCTTGGTGGTGGAGGCCAAACGCCTCGGCATGCCTCTGGTGGTAGCGCTCAACATGACCGACGTCGCGTGCCAACGCGGGATCCGTATCGACAGGGCTCGGCTCGAACAGGAGCTGGGCATGCCGGTGGTCGAGACCGTGGCGGTGCGTCGCGATGGCGCCGGCGCACTGCTCGAACGGCTCGATACGCTGGTCCTTTCCCGATCGCCGGAGATGATGCATTGGAGCGCACCAGATGCTGGCGACGTTCTGTCGGCGCAGCGGGAAGTGCGCCGCCTGCTGGCTGCGGCGGTGCAAGCGCCGGCGGCGGACGCGCGCGTGGACGATGCGATCGACCGCGTCTTGCTGCATCCGCTCTGGGGCATGGTGGTGCTGGCCGCGACCCTGTTCCTGATGTTCCAGGCGGTGTTTAGCTGGGCGCAGGTGCCGATGGCGGCAATCAAATTCGGCATGGACAGCCTCGGCGGCTTGGTGCGCGGCGTCCTGCCGCAGGGCATGCTGCAAAGTCTGCTGGTCGACGGCATCATCGCCGGCACCGGCAGCGTGCTGGTCTTTCTGCCGCAGATTCTGATTCTGTTCCTGTTCATTCTCGCGCTTGAAGATTCCGGCTACCTGCCGCGTGCCGCATTTCTGCTCGATCGCACGATGAGCACGGTCGGACTGTCCGGACGCTCATTCATTCCGCTGTTGTCGAGCTTCGCCTGTGCGATTCCCGGCGTAATGGCCACACGCACCATCTCGAATTGGCGCGACCGCTTGGTCACTATCATGATCGCGCCGCTGATGACCTGCTCGGCGCGCCTGCCGGTGTATGCGCTGATTATCGGCGCTTTCGTGCCGAGCCGGACGGTATGGCAGGTGTTCAACCTCCAGGGCCTCGTCCTGTTCGTGCTTTACGTGGCTGGCGTCGTCTCGGCGATGTGCGTCGCCTGGGCAGTCAAGCGCCTGCGCCGCAAAGCGCTTGGGCAACCGCTGCTGATGGAGCTTCCCGCATACCGCTGGCCCAACCTGCGCAGTCTTGTACTTGGCCTGATCGAGCGTGCGCGCATTTTTGTGGAACGTGTCGGTACCATCATCCTGGCATTGATGGTGCTTTTGTGGTTTATTTCGAGTTTCCCGTCACCGCCCGCCGGGGCGAGCGGCCCGGCGATACAGTACAGTCTGGCCGGTATCGTCGGCCGCTGGCTCGAGCCCGTGTTTGCGCCGATCGGCTTCAATTGGCAGATCTCGATTGCGCTGATACCGGGGCTGGCTGCGCGCGAAGTGGCGGTCGCGGCGCTCGGCACCGTCTATGCCCTGTCGGCGACCTGCGCGAACGCCGCGGCGCAGCTGGGCCCAATGATCGCGCAAAGCTGGTCGCTTGCGACCGCGTTTTCGCTTCTCGCGTGGTACGTATTTGCCCCGCAATGCCTGGCGACGCTGGCCGCAGTCAAGCGCGAGACCAATTCGTGGCGCTATCCGCTGTTCATGGCGGCATATCTCTTTGCCCTGGCCTACCTGGCCTCGTTCGCCACTTATCACGCGACACGGTATTGGACGGGAGGCTGACGGAGTGCAGGCGCTTTTTGTTTACTTTGCCGTCGCTACCGCCGCGCTGTATGTCGGATGGAGATTCATGCCAGCGGCATTGCGGCGGTGGTTTGCCGCGCGCATTGCGGCATCGATGCGCAGAAGGGGGCTTGCACCTGAGCGCGTTGTGCGGCTGGAAGCGAAGTTGAACGGCGGCGGCGCCTGCGGCAGCTGCAATTCGTGCAATGCCTGCGACGCCGGCAAACGCGCCGATGAAGGAACGGCCGCTCGCACGATTCGCGTCGCCGTGCGTCCTCCCGTATTGTAAGGCAGCCCGGCCGGTGTCAGGCGAGCAGCCGCTCGATGAGCTTGCGCACCGGCACGGGTATCGCCGCGTCGTGCGCTTGTTCGAAACTCAGCCAGATCTGGCCCGCCTCGCGCGCGGCCGTGGCGAATTTCTCCACCCGGCACAGGAGCGGCTGGATCCGCAGCTTGAAGTGGGTAAAGCCATGCGCGAGCGGCGCGAGCGGCTGCGGCGCGGCAATGCTGCAGCCGTAGTGCGTGCGGCAATGCGCGCGCGCGCCCGCGGCGTCGTCTATCTCGGGCAGGCTCCATAGCCCGCCCCAGATGCCCGAAGGCGGGCGTTTTTCCAGCAGCAGCTCACCG
>DAIDTN010000089.1 GCA_027457185.1 Burkholderiales bacterium
GAACAGGCCCGCAACTGCCGCAACAGCGCTCACGAACTGGCCTTGCGTCTTGAGTCGCAACGCGCCGCGCGCGCCGGTCTGGAACAGAACCTGCAACGCATGCAGGAACAGCAGGTCGCCTTGAATGAACGCAGCACGCAATTGCGCGCCGCCGTCGCCGCCGCCGAAGAGCCACTCGCCGCTCTCACGCAGGAACTGGAAACCTGGCTCGCCAAACGCATCGAGGTTGAAGCCGAACTGACCACCGCGCGTCACCATCGCGAAGCGATTGAAGAGGCGCTGCGCCACCACGAACAGGATCGCCACAATCACGAGCTACTTGCCCAGGAACTGCGCGGTGCGCTGGAACAGGAACGGCTCGCCTGGCAGGAAATCAAGATCCGCCGCCAGACATTGCTGGAGCAGCTTGCCGAAACCGAGTTGGAATATCAGGCCTTGCTGGCCGCACTGCCGCCGGAAGCCGAAGAATCCGTCTGGCACGTAAACCTGGATCGTATCGCCACACGCATCCAGCGCCTGGGACCTATCAACCTCGCTGCCATCGATGAATACGCCGAGCAGAGTCAGCGCAAAACCTATCTCGATGCGCAGAATGCCGATCTTACCGAAGCGCTGGAAACACTGGAAAACGCCATCCGCAAGATCGACCGCGAGACCCGCACGCGTTTCCAGGAAACCTTCGACAAGGTCAACGGCGGATTGCAGTCGATGTTCCCGCGCCTGTTCGGCGGCGGACAGGCGCATCTTGAACTGATCGGCGAAGACCTGCTCGACACCGGCAAGGCCATCATGGCGCGGCCGCCCGGCAAGCGCATCAGCAATATCCATCTGCTGTCCGGCGGCGAGAAGGCGCTCACCGCCGTGGCGCTGGTGTTCGCGATCTTCGAACTCAATCCCTCGCCGTTCTGCATGCTCGACGAGGTCGACGCACCGCTCGACGACGCCAACGTCGGCCGCTTCTGCGCACTGGTGCGCGAAATGTCCGAGCGCGTGCAGTTCATCTACATCACCCACAACAAGACCACCATGGAAATGGCCAACCAGCTCACCGGCGTGACCATGCATGAAGCGGGTGTCTCACGGCTGGTGTCGGTCGACGTCGACGAGGCCGTGCAACTGGTCGCGAGTTGAGCGCGCACGCCATGGATACCTTGCGCTGGATTTTGTTACTGGTCGGGGCGGTGATCATCGCCGTGGTGTACTTCTCCGGGCGGCGTTCGCGTCGCGACGTGGTCGACGAGATCAGCTCCGCCGACCCGGTCATACCGCTGGAACGCGATGAACCGCGTGTCGAAATCAGGCGCCGCCATCTCGAGGTGAAAGACGTCGACCAGGAGCTGTCGCAGCTCAGCAACATGATCGCGGAAAACCGTCGCCCGTCCGTCACGGTGCAGGAAAAGCCAGTCGTAACCGCGACAGTCACCGCACCTGTTCCTGTTCAGACACCAGCACCGGCAAAGTCTGCTGATGCGAAGCCGCCCGCTGCACAAAAAGCCGAGACCGCCGCACCGGCTGTCAAACCGCAGCCCGCGCGTCCCGCGCCGCCGCCCGAAGACAAGATCATCGTGATCTACATCATGTCACCGCCCGGCGGCCGCTTCAGCGGCAACGATGTGAAGCGCGCCGTGGAAACCGCCGGCATGAAATACGGCAACATGAGCATCTTCCATCGCCTGGTCGATCCGGATAATCTCGATACCGATGCCGTCTTCAGTCTCGCCAACAGCGTCGAACCCGGCATCTTCGACCTCGACACGCTCGACGACTTCAGTACGCCCGGCCTGACACTGTTCATGCAACTGCCCGGTCCCTTGAACGGCATCACCGCCCTCGACTCCATGCTCGCCGCCGCGCACATCATCGCCGCGGAACTACATGGTGAACTGCTCGACCAATCGCGCAGTGTGCTCAGCAAGCAGACCATCGAACACCTGCACTCCGAAATCATCGAATACCAGCGCCGCCAACGCCTGGCGCGCGCCACCCCATGAGCGCGTCGCCGACGCAGCGCGCCGCGGCGCTGCGCGAACAGATCGACTTCCACAATTACCGCTACTACGTCCTGGACGCGCCGGAAATCTCCGACGCCCAGTACGACAAGCTGCTGCGCGAGTTGCAGGCACTGGAAGCGCAGCATCCCGAACTGATCACGCCCGACTCGCCCACGCAGCGCGTCGGTGCCGCACCGCTGAAAACCTTCGGCGCCGTTCATCATGCCCAGCGCATGACCTCGTTGGACAATGCCTTCGATGAAGAGGATGTGCGCGACTGGGATCAGCGGGTGCGCAAAGGCCTGGGTGATGCGGCGGATGTGCGCTACATCGTCGAACCGAAGTTCGACGGCACATCGGTGAGCCTGCGTTATGAGCAGGGCCTGCTGATGCAGGCCGGCACGCGCGGCGATGGAATGAACGGCGAGGATGTCACTGCCAATGTGCGCACCATCCGCATCGTTCCGCTACGCCTGCTCGGCAAGGGTTGGCCCGATATTCTGGAGGTGCGCGGCGAGATTGTCATTCCCAAGCGGGATTTCGAACGCCTTAACGCGGAGCGGCTGGCACAGGGCGAGAATGTCTTCGCCAATCCGCGCAACGCCGCCGCCGGCAGTCTGCGCCAGCTCGATCCTCGCATCACGGCGAGCCGCCCCTTGAGTTTCTTTCCCTGGGGTCTGGGTGAAACCTCGGCCCCGGTCGGCACGCGTTACTCTGAAGTGATCGCGCTTCTGAAGGCCTGGGGCTTTCCTGTCGCCGACTATTTCCAACCGATCACTGACATCGAGGTCTGCCTCACATATTACCGGAATATCCTGGCAGGGCGCGCCAGCCTGCCGTTTGAGATCGACGGCGTGGTTTACAAGGTCGACGATCTCGCCGCGCGTGACACGCTAGGTTACACCGCGCGTGCGCCGCGCTGGGCCATCGCCCACAAGTTTCCGGCCCAGGAGGAAACCACCGTCGTCGAGGATATCTTCGCCTCGGTCGGCCGCACCGGCGTAATCACACCCGTCGCCAAACTAAAACCGGTGCATGTCGGCGGCGTGATCGTCAGCAATGCCACCTTGCATAACCAGGACGAGGTGACGCGCAAGGATGTGCGCATCGGCGACACAGTGATCGTGCGCCGCGCCGGCGATGTCATCCCTGAAGTGGTCGGCGTACTGCCCGAGCAACGCCCGCCCGGTGCGCGACCCTGGCACATGCCGACACACTGTCCGGTGTGCGCATCGGACGTGCGCCGCGAAGAAGGCGTTGCGGCCCACCGTTGCATGGGCGGGCTGTACTGCGCGGCGCAACGCATGGGCGCGATTCTGCACTTCGCCTCGCGTCAAGCGCTGGATATCCAAGGCCTCGGCGACAAGCTGGTGGAACAATTGGTGGAGCAGGGACTGGTGAAGACCGTGGCCGATCTCTACGCGCTCAGCACATCACAATTGGCCGCGCTGGAACGCATGGCGGAGAAATCCGCGCAGAACATCGTCGATGCCATCGCCGCGCGCCGCGCCACTACCTTGCCGCGTTTCCTGCATGCGCTGGGCATTCCGCAGGTCGGCCCGGCCACGGCGCAAATGCTTGCCGAGCATTTCGGCAATCTCGACGATTTGATGGCCGCCAGCGACGAAACGCTCCAGGAGGTGCCGAACATCGGCCCGACCATGGCCGCCGACATTCACGCCTTTTTCCAGCAACCGCACAACCGCGAGGTCATCACTGCCTTGCAGCAGGCCGGCGTACATTGGCCGGATGTGCCACGCCACGCCACCGTCGCGGGCCCGCTCGCCGGACAGACCTTCGTGCTGACCGGTACACTTGCCGCCATGACCCGCGA
>DAIDTN010000090.1 GCA_027457185.1 Burkholderiales bacterium
GCCGGAATATTTCTGCATCCTCGGCCTGCGCGACCGCGACAAGGTGGACGTGCGCGAGGACTACGGGCAGGGGCCGATACAGGACTTCCTCGCCACCGCCGCGGCGAAGAACAAGGTATGGCTGGTCGGCGGCTCGGCGCCGCTGGCCTGCACCGCCCCGGACAAGGTGAGAAACACCTGCCTGGTGTTCGACGATACCGGCCGGCGCGTCGCGCGCTACGACAAAATCCACCTGTTCGGTTTCGACCTGGGGACGGAGCGCTTCCAGGAGTCGCGCAGCATCGAGCCGGGCAGCGAGGTGGCGACGCTGGATACGCCGTTCGCGCGGCTGGGCCTGTCGATCTGTTACGACCTGCGCTTTCCCGAGATGTACCGCAAGATGGGCGCGGTGGACCTCATACTCGTGCCCTCATCGTTTACCGCCACCACCGGCAAAGACCACTGGGAGATGCTGCTGCGAGCGCGCGCAGTCGAGAACCAGGCTTATGTGCTCGCCCCGGCCCAGGGCGGGCATCACAAGAACGGCCGCGACACCTGGGGTCACAGCATGATCATCGATCCCTGGGGCAAGGTGCTGGCGGAGCTTGCGCGCGGGCCGGGCGTGGTCACGGCCGAGATCGATCACGCCGAGATCGCGCGCGTGCGCCGTAGCCTGCCGGCGCTTACCCACCGGGTAATGTAACGATCCGATTAGCGGTACGCCTCGGCGCACCTGGCAATTGCGGCGTTCGTGGCGCGGGCGAGACAGGCTCTTGCATCCGCGCCCGGCCTCGGCCCGCGGCGCCCGGACGCACGCATTGCGGCGGGCTTGATCTTCAGCGCGCTGATGAGATTCCCGGCATTGGTCGAAGCGGCCGTGGCTTCGTCCACGATGGCGGCATGGACCAGGCCGTAGAACCATTTGCTGTTTTCGGTTTCGTATATCCCGGCGTATTTCTCCAGATCGGCGTCGCTCGCATCCTTGAAGCTGAACGCGAGGTTGAGCAGGGTCGCATCGCGTATCTTGGCAGACGACGAGGCGCGCTGTCGCTCAATCGTCTTGTCGACCGAATCGGCCTTGCCCTTGCCTTCGCCGACAATGCCCATGGCGAGCGCTCGCATGGATGCGAAGGCGACGTCGGCCGCAGTTTTGCTTGCCCCGGTTGCGGCGTCGATACGCGCGATCAGCGCCGCGCGCGCGGGCGCAGGCCGTTTCGCGGCCGCGCTGCGCGCGAACTCGGCGAATTCGTCGGGCGAGTGCGCAGCATGTTCCATTGCGACCATGGTTTTGGCCGCCGGCGCCGAAAAATCCTTTAGCAGCGCCTGCAGGCGCTGCTGATCGAAGTTTTTCTTCAGGACGGCGCGGACCTGGCTATTGAAACCGTCCGTGGTGAAAGACTTGGCCACGGCATCTTCGATCGCATTGACCAAGGCGGGCGGTGTCTTCATTTGCTGCTTGCCGTACTGCTTGACGCCGGCCACAAGGCGTTGGGGCAGCTGGTCCAGTTCCTGTTTCACGCCCGAGGCTGCCAAGACATCCCCGATCAGTTGGTCGTGCGCCAGTCCGGTATCGGCTGGTGTCGCGGCTTTGACCGGCGCGCGTGGTTTCGCTGCCGTCATTGCCTGGGGCTTGCGCGCCGGCGGCCGAGGCGGCGCGGCGTTCTCCGCGTAGTACTGCCAGCCGAACCACCCCGCCACGGCGACAAGGACCACGCCGCCCGCAATGGCCGGAATCTGCTTCTTGGCAACAGTGAGCTTGGGAAGTGCAAGCTTGGGAAGAGTAAGCGCCATTTCGGACTCCCTTTTTTACGGTTATTGCCCAGGGGATTGCCGTCAGCGTACCCCAGGGCCCTCCTGCAGGGTATTGTAAGGCAAATGATCAGGTTGCAAAATTGCGGCGCGCACTACCGCGGCGCTTCCTCCGCCAACTCGATCAACATCTCGGCCGTCCAAGCGGCTACCGTGCCGGCGACTCTGGTGCATTTGTCCCGATGCCCGCCCGCTTGTTCAAATGCCTTGAAGTCCTGTGCATCCCACATATTGAACGGCCGGCCCAGCAATCTTGTTTGCACCTCGGCGCAGATGGGGCTCCCGAATTCCGCCACGAAGCGGTCGTGGAGCCGCTTGCCGAGTTCGTACGACTGTATGAAGCGGCCATTGCCGAAGTGCGCGCGGTCGCGCCCGCACTTCGCGCTTAGCGCAAGCATGCCGCCGGCCAGAGCGCCACAGGTGCCTCCAGTCGAAAGACCGCCGCCAGCGGCGAGACCATGGGAAGCCTTGAAGGTCGCGTCGTCGACGACTCCCAGTACGTCCTGGATCGCCGCCAAAACGCATTGCGGGCAGCAGCCATACTTCTGCTCGTTTTCGTAACCGAGGGAATATGCCCTGCCGATGATCTCCTGGGCGGCCTGCGGATCAATCTTCGCCATCCTGTAATCTCCTTTGTTCAATCGCAATTGTTCTGTTGAGCAGACTGGGTCACGAGCGCGAATGATTCAGATCATGCCGAACTGTCGGCTGCGCCTTCACGAACTAGCGTAATGTGCCACAGCGATGATGAGCGGCAGGACCAGTTCAGGAATCAAATAGCCCAGCCACACCGCTGCTGGCTTAGGCAGTCCCACGCGGCTGATGGATACCAGCCTGCCAACCCCGGCGAGCAACACGCCCAGGGCCAGCAGGTACACCAGCGTTCCTTGTTGTCGAATTGTAATTGCGGCCCACAGGCTGATTACGCCGGTTGAAAAGTACACGCCGGCCATGAACCGATGAACATTATCTAGCCGTGGCGAGGTTTCGGGTTGACCCAAGAACATTTGCAGCGCACCCCCGAACATGGCGGTTGCCGCGACAAGAAACAGGCAGACGCGGACCACGAGTTGGCTTGCAAGAAGCGGATCGTCTACACTCACGGTCGTGTCTCCTTTGAGCGACCTAATGTTCGTGTTCACCCGCGCACGAAGGCCGCAGTCCGTAGCGCGTCGGTGTGGAACGAAGGCTTAGGCCCCGTTGCCTCGCCCTGCGAGTACGACACCATACAAGATAACATCTTCGTACCTACCGTTCTTGAATGTGTGCTTGACCAGGTAGCCTTCGCGCGCCAGGCCCGCCTTTTCCATTACACGGGCCGAGGCCGGATTTCGTGCAAGGCACCTACCCACCACTCTAGTAGTGCCGAGAAAATCATTTGCGAAGGGAATCAGACGCCGCACTGCCTCCGTGCAGTAGCCTGACCCCCAGAAGGGCGCACCGGTCCAGTAGCCAAGCTCCGCTCGAGCATGATGAGCGGAGATGTCAAGCAGGCTGACCGTGCCGACAAGTTCTCCTGAGGCGCGTAGCGCTACTGCAAACGTGACTTCCTTTCGAGCTGCGAAAGAGGGGGCGTGTGTTGCGATCCATGCCTCCGCTGCCCCGTCCGGGTAGGGGTGCGGAATGGTCGTGGCCGCATCGGCGACTCTTCGATCACCTGCCAGGCGTTGCACGGCGGGTGCGTCGGTGATGACGTACGGGCGGAGCCACAGGCGCGGCGTGTCGAGCACTGGTTGCACTGTGAGGCCTAATGCAGCGCTAAGCGGCGCGGCGCTTTTGGCCGCGTCCGCTTGGGTGACGGGTTAGGCTCGCCCGACGATCTAGGGAAGCTCTGAACAAGTGAGTAATAAATGCACGTTGAGGTCCTGAGGCGATGAATTTAGCCAGCAAATCGCATTTTGGTCTGCCGTCGAGACTTGTTCGCACTCAATTTGGATCGTTTTCCCGTTCATCGGGCGCACCTCT
>DAIDTN010000091.1 GCA_027457185.1 Burkholderiales bacterium
GCAGCAAGCGGCAGCATGATAAGTGCAAACCAGACGGGGAAGCAAGGAGACACGGCAATGCGCCGTGACAAAGTTCAGCGAAACAGCGACTTAATCTGCGTCAACAACGCTAATGCATGAGCAATTGCGCGCGATCGGAGAGCAGTTCTTCGAGGACGAGCGAATCGATCGAATGTTGCTGGCTCCACAGCACCATGAGCACAATCACCTTCAGCTTCTCGATGCTGACACTGTCTTCCGACAGCGCCATGGCGCGCTCGATGATGATCTCGCGCAGCAAGGGCGTGAGCACTTTCGCGCCCTCCAGGAAGGCGAGGAAGCCGCGCCCCTCGACGCCCAGCTTGGTCGCCTCCACCTCGGCGTAGCCGCGAAACGCGGTGCTCTGTGCAAGAGAATCGGGGAGCGTGCTGGCCTCTGTTGCGGAAAGCCCTTGCAGCCAGGAGAGCGCGTCGCTGATGTCGTCGTGCTCGAAGCCGGCGGCGCTAAGTTTGCGCGCCAGCGCATCTTGATCGGGATAGAGGTCGGACTGGTAATAGTTTTCGAACAGGTAGACGAGTATGTCGAACATTCTTCTGGGCGGCCTCTTAGGAGGTTCTCTGATATAGCCCGCCAGGCAGGCTCGCGACCTTGCCGTCGAGCTCAAGTTGCAACAGCATGGCCGATACCACGTCCGCCGTCAAGCCGCTTCTTGCGCATAACGTGTCTATGTCACAGGCGTCATAACCCAGTTGCGCGAGCAGGCCGGAATCAGCCGCAGCGGCAGCGGCAGGCGGCGCAAGCAGCGCTTCGACACCGAGTTCCTGCAGCAGGTCCTGCGCGCTTTCCACCAGCTTTGCGCCTTGCTTGATCAGCGCGTGACAGCCCTTGGAATGCGGTGAATGGATCGAGCCCGGAATCGCGAACACCTCGCGCCCCTGCTCGGCGGCGAGGCGGGCGGTGATGAGCGAACCCGAAGCGAGCGCCGCTTCCACCACCAGGCAGCCGCGCGCCAAGCCCGAGATCACGCGGTTGCGCCGCGGAAAATTGCCGCCATGCGGCGGCGTACCGAGCGGGAACTCGCTGACTATCAATCCCTCGTGCGCGATGCGCTCGCCCAGCGTGCGGTTGCGTTGCGGATAGAGGATGTCGGCGCCGGTGCCGAGCACGGCAATGGTGGAGCCCGCGCCGTCCAGGCCGCCGCGGTGCGCCGCGGCGTCTATGCCCAGTGCCAGGCCGCTGACGATGGTGAGGCCGGCGCAACTGAAGGCGCGCGCAAACTGCTCCGCGTTGCTTATGCCTTGAGGCGTGGCGTTGCGGCTGCCGACCACGGCCAGACCCGGGCGCGCGAGCAACTCGCGCCGGCCGCGCAAATACAGCAACGCCGGCGGATCAGGAGTCTCAAGCAAGGACTGCGGATAATCGCCGTCGGCGAGCGTGAGGACGGCATGGCCTTCGGTCGCCGCCCATTCCAGTACCGCGTCGACTGCAGCCGAATCCAGGTCGGACAGAATACGGGCGGCAATTTCGGCGGAAACAATGCCTGCGAGCGCAGCGCGGCCGGCGGCCAGTACCTGCTGCGGCAGGCCGAAGGTGCCGAGCAGCTTCCTCAGGCTTTGACCGCCTAGCCCGGGCGTCAGGCTGAGCTTGATCCACGCCGCGAGCTCAGCGTCGTGCTGCATCGTATTTCGGATATGCGGCCAAAGCAGCAAATTTTCCGGGCGCTTTCCCGTGCGAGGCGAAACGCTTCAGGGAGTGGTCACCACGTCGTCGAGCAGCACCGGCCGAGTCGCCGACATCACCAGTGCGAAGGAAACCCGGTCGAAAGTGCGGAATACAAAGACCAGGCCGTAACGTTCATCCGGCAGCTTGGTGTCCTTGACCTTGTCGGCGCCGAACCATTTGTGGCTGGGCGTCCTATCCTCAACCGTGCGGCCCAGGCGCAGAATGGCGAGCACATGGCCGGGCTCGAGTCCGTCGCGACTGCCCCTGTTGATCGTCACCACATTCTGCGGACCGGTTTCGCCCAGGCCGCCGCGGACCGCGATGATCCGGCCCCGAATCTGTGTAGTCGGCGCATGCGGCGCGTAGCTTTTGAGCGTAAGCGGCCCGGCTGCAACCAGCCGGTCGCCCTTGCCGATTTCCTGCTGCGCGCCGATGATCACTATGGTTGCGGGGTCGCCTGCCTTGGTTACCTTGCCGTCGCCGAGAAACACCGCTTCGTAGCCCAGCGTCTTCTGGCTCTCGGGGTCGATAAGCGCTTTGCCCGGACGATAGATATGCCACAGGCTGTCGACTTTCGCGTCCTTGATGCCGCTGACATAGGCGACGTCGTTCGAGCCCAGATAGACGCGGTCCGCCTGCGCGGCAATGATGTGCGGCGCCTTGTCGAGGCCGTCGGGTTCAATCACCAGCGGCCGCGACAGGAAAGGCTCGATGACCTTGGGCGGAATACTGGGAATGGGTTGTTTGCCGATGTCATCCGCGCGTATGCGCGGCGACAGCTTCACCGTTTCGCCCATCTCGACTTTGAGTTCCGGCTGCGAGCCGGAGCGGTCGAGCACAATGACGTCCCCCGGGTAGATCAAGTGTGGGTTCTTGATCTGTTCCTGATTCAGCTTCCACATTTCGGGCCAGCGCCACGGATCCTTGAGAAACTTGGCGGCGATGGCCCATAAGGTGTCGCCCTTGACCACTACGTAGCGATCCGGCGCATTGTCCTTCAACACGGTTTGCGCTGGCTGCTCAGCCATGAGCGGGGTAGCCGCCAACGCCGCGGCGAGTACTACGAATATGATAGACTTGCGCATAGGAGCCTCGAACCTATCTAAGTAGAGGGCTGAATCATATAAAGTCTAGCACGCTTTTTATGGACTTCATTAAATTTAGCATCTAATCCGTTCAATTAGCAAGTTTTTATGTCTCGCTTACACATCCTGCGCTACCCCGATGCCCGCTTGCACAAAATCGCAGCGCCGGTAGCGGAGGTAAACGACAGCATCCGCAGCCTGGTCGCCGACATGGCCGAAACCATGTATGCCGCGCCGGGCGTAGGTCTCGCAGCGACCCAGGTGGACGTGCATAAGCAGGTAATTGTGATCGACGCGTCGGAGACCCACGACCAGCTGCTGGCACTGATCAATCCGGAAATCGTCGCCGCCATCGGGGAGTCCGATTGCGAAGAAGGCTGCCTGTCGGTGCCGGGCATCTATGAGAAGATCGCGCGCGCCGAGCATATCGTCGTGCGCGCGCTCGGGCTGGACGGCCAGAGTTTCACCATGGAGGCCGACGGGTTGCTTGCCGTGTGCATCCAGCACGAGATGGACCACCTGAAAGGGCGGGTGTTCGTCGAATACCTGTCGCGCCTGAAGCAAACCCGCATCCGCGCAAAAATGCAGAAGCAGTTGCGCCAAAGCGCCTGATCGCCCCGCCACAGCGGATGCGCCTCATTTTCGCCGGTACCCCCGGGTTCGCCGCGCACGCTCTGGCGGCGCTGCACGGCGCGGGACATGAGATCGTTTTGGTCCTCGCTCAACCCGACCGGCCCGCGGGCCGGGGCCTTAAGCTCGCGCCCGGAGCGGTGAAGGCGCTGGCGCAGGAGCGCGGTCTCGAGGTATATCAACCCGCCGGATTGAAGGACGCGCAGACACAACAGCGCCTGCGCGCGCTGGGCGCAGACCTCATGGTGGTGGCTGCCTATGGCCTGATTCTGCCCGAACCCGTACTCGCCATAGCGCGCCTTGGCGCTGTCAATATCCACGCTTCGCTGTTGCCGCGTTGGCGCGGCATCCTCGCCGGCGATGCGCGCACCGGGATCTCCATCATGCAAATGGACTGCGGGCTAGATACCGGCCCGATACTCGCCGCCGAGGCCATTCCGATCGCGGCCGACGACACCAGCGCCACCCTGCACGACAAGCTGGCCGAACTTGGCGCGCGCCTGATCGTGAGCGCGCTCTCGCGCCTCGAGCGCGGCGAGCTCCGCACCCAGCCGCAGGAGGATGCGCTCGCCAGCTACGCCGCCAAGATTGCCAAGACCGAAGCCGAGATCGACTGGAGCGAGGACGCGGCTGTGATCGAACGCAAGATACGCGCCTTCAATCCGCAGCCGGGCGCGTCAACAACGATAAGAAAGGCAGCGCTGAAAATCTGGCGCGCCGGCACGATTGCGGCAGAAGGCGCGCCCGGAACCATACTGGCGGCCGACCGCGATGGCATCGTCGTCGCCTGCGGCAGCGGCGCGTTGAAGGTGCAGGAGCTGCAGCGCGCCGGCGGCAAGCGCCTGGCGGCGGCGCAGTTCCTCGCGGGTTTCCACCTCGCCGCGGGCGAGCGGCTTGAATTTCCGGCGAGCACCACCATCTGATACGCAGCGTAACAACCGCTATGAGGAACCCGGGAATGTTCGGAAACTGGCTCAAGACCACCATTCTGATGGCCGGCATTGTGGCGCTGTTTGGCGTCGTCGGTGCCGCAATCGGCGGCGCAAACGGAATGCTGCTGGCGCTCGCCTTCGGCGGCGCGATGAATATTTTTGCCTACTGGTTCTCGGACGCCATGGTGCTGCGCATGTACAACGCGCAGGAAGTCGACGCCGCCAGCGCGCCCCAGTTCTACGGCCTGGTGCGCGAATTGTCGCAGCGCGCCGGGCTGCCAATGCCGCGGGTCTATCTGATCGACGCGGCCCAACCCAACGCCTTTGCCACCGGGCGCAATCCCGAGCATGCCGCGGTGGCCGCGACCACCGGCATCCTGCGCTTGTTGAGCGCGCGCGAATTGCGCGGCGTGATGGCGCACGAACTGACGCATGTGAGACACCGCGATATCCTTATTTCCACCATCGCCGCCACCGTGGCCGGGGCGATCGCTTCGATTGCCCAGTTCGGTTTCCTCTTCGGCGGGCGCAACGAGGGCGAACGCTCCAACCCCTTGGTAGGGCTGATCGTGGCGATACTGGCGCCGATCGCGGCGATGCTGATCCAGATGGCGATCTCGCGCGCGCGCGAATTCGAGGCGGACCGCGGCGGCGCCGAGATCTGCGACGACCCGAATGCGCTCGCCGATGCCTTGGAGAAAATGGAGCGTTATGCCAAGGGCCTGCCACTTCCAGCGGCCGAAGAGCATCCGGCGACGGCGCAGATGATGATCATCAACCCGCTCTCAGGCTCAGGCATGCAGAACCTGTTCAGTACCCACCCGGCGACCGAAATGCGCATAGCCCGCTTGCGCGCGATGGCGTAATTGCAGGCGTCCGCCTGCGCGATGGCCTGAACCCGTCAAGCCGGTTCTCTCCGGTCCCGTCCCGGTGTAGGATGCGGGGCTCGTCCACTACCACTGCGCTGCTGCGACCCTGACGGCCGCCGCGCCGCTTGCCCCCCTTGTCCAGGTCAGCCAATTTAGAACTCGCGCTTTACGCCGCCGGCGCGGCAGTCGCACAGGTGCGCGCCGGCCGCAGTCTGTCGGAGGCGCTGTCCGGCCCGGAGGCAGACTCGAACCTGGGCGCTGCCGTGCAGGACCTGGCCTACGGCGCCTTGCGCAACCTCGGGCTTCTGGACGCCATCCTGGCCGAGCTGCTGCACAAGCCGGTCAAACCGGCGGTGCACGCCCTGCTACTCGCCGCGCTGTACCAGTTGCGCGCGCGGCCGCAAACCAGCCATACCACGGTCGATCAGGCGGTGCGCGCGGTAGCGCGTTTCGAACCCGCGGCCAAAGGCCTCGCCAACGCGGTGCTGCGCAACTATCTGCGCGAGGCGGACGCGCTCGTCGCACGCTGCAACTCCGACACCGCGCATTACTCCTATCCACAGTGGTGGATAGACCGCGTGCGCGCGGCCTGGCCGCAGCAATGGGAGTCGGTTCTGAATGCCGGCAACCTGCACCCGCCGATGACCTTGCGCGTCAACCGGCGCCGTCTCACGCCCGAGCAGTATCTGGCCAAGTTGGGCGAGCGCGGCCTCGCCGGTGAACACCTTGGCGCGCAGGCGATCCTGCTCGAACGCCCGTTGCCGATCGAGTCGGTCCCGGGTTTCGCTGCCGGCGAGGTATCGATACAGGACGCCGGCGCCCAGCTCGCCGCGCCGCTGCTCGACGTCCGGCCGGGCATGCGCGTACTCGACGCCTGCGCCGCTCCGGGCGGCAAGGCCGGGCATATCCTGGAACTTGCCGATTGCGCGCTCACGGCACTGGACATCGACCCGGCGCGCGTGCCGCGCATCAGCGACAATCTGGCGCGCCTCGGTTTTTCGGCGCGCGTCGTCAGCGGCGACTGCGCCTCCCCCGCCGGATGGTCCGACGGCGGGCGGTTCGAGCGCATCCTGCTCGATGCGCCCTGCACCGCCTCCGGCGTGGTCAAGCGCCACCCCGATATCAAATGGCTGCGCCGCGACAGCGACATCCCCCGGCTCGCGACAAGCCAGGGCCGGATGTTGGACGCGCTGTGGCAACTCCTCGCGCCGGGTGGTAAATTGCTGTATGCGACGTGCTCGGTGTTCCCGCAGGAAAACGCACAGACGGTCACGTCTTTCCTGGCGCGCTGCGATGGAGCCCGCCGCCTGCCGTTGGCGGAACCGGAGGGAGGACAACTCCTGCCCGATGCGCGGCACGACGGTTTTTTCTATGCGCTGCTGGAAAAGCAATAGCATGCCGTTTCAGAATTTGCAAAACGGCCCCCGATTTAGGGGAGCATGAGGGGAGATGTCCCCCTCATATCGCAATGAAAATTAGTACATGAGCCTGCGGCTGCTAGTGTCGCTGCTGCTGGCGCTGGCGCTCGGCTGGTACGCGCCGGCGCGCGCCGATAGCATCGAAATCCACCATATATCGCTCGAAGGCAACGACGAGGGCTATGCTCTGGATGCGGACTTCCAGATCGACCTGAACCCGCGGCTTGAGGACGCCGTCAACAAAGGCGTACCGATGTATTTCGAGGTCGATTTCGAGCTCACACGCAAACGTTGGTACTGGTTCGACGCGCGACCGGTCAGCAAACAGCTGATGCTGCGCCTGTCCTACCACGCGCTCACGCGCCAATACCGCGTTGCGAGCGGCGCCCTGTATCAGAGCTTTTCCAGCCTGCCGGAGGCGCTGCGGGTGCTGTCGCGGGTGCGTTCGTGGCAGGTGCTGGAGCGGGCCGAGCTGGACGCCGGCACCGAATATCAGGCGGGGCTGCGCATGCGCCTGGACGTAACCCAACTGCCCAAACCGTTCCAGTTGAATGCGCTCACCAGCCGCGACTGGAATCTGGAATCCGAATGGCGGCACTGGCCGTTCAGGGTCAAGGCGCCGGTGACGGAGAAGACGCCGCAATGAAATACGCGCTCATTTTCAGCGTGGCGCTGGGAGCGATTCTGATGTTTCTGCTGGCGGCGGCGAGCGGCAACACCGCCTTGTTCTCCCGCCATTACGCGCTGCTGCTCGGCCTGAACGCGGCGATGGCTGCGGCGCTCGCGGCCTTGATCGGTTATCAATTGTTGGTGCTCACGGCCAAGCTGCGCAAACATGTGTTCGGCTCGCGTCTGACGCTGCGCTTTCTGCTCATGTTCCTGCCGATGGTCATCGTGCCGGGCGGCCTCGTCTACGTGGTATCGCTGCAGTTCATGGCAAAAAGCATTGAATCCTGGTTCGACGTGCGCGTCGATAACGCGCTCGAGGGCGGGCTCAACCTCGGCCGCACCGCGCTCGATCTGCTGCTGACGGAACTGCACGACAAGGCACGGCGCATGGCGCTCGAACTGTCCGACAAGAGCCCGGCGCAGCAGGTGGTGCTGCTCGACCGGCTGCGCGAACAGGCGGGCGTCGACGATGCACTGCTGTTGTCCTCAGGCGGCAACGTCATCGCCAGCGCAAGCAAACGCGTGGGCAAACTCCTGCCCGACCTGCCCAATACCATCATCCAGCGCGAGGCGCGGCAAAGCCGCGGTTACTCCGCGCTCGAGAGCGACCCAAACAAGGGCTTGCGCCTGCGCGTGCTGGTTCCGGTAGCCGCGCTCAGCATCGCCCAGGACGAGCGTCTGCTGCAGCTGTTGCAGCCGGTGCCGCCGGCACTGGCGCGGGACGCGGAAGCGGTGCAGGAAGTATACCGCGACTACAAGGAGCTGTCGCTGTCGCGCGAGGGGCTGAAGGAGATCTATATTCTCACGCTCACCCTGACGCTGTTGCTGACGCTGTTCTCCGCCACCGCTCTCGCCTTCCTGCTGTCGTCGCGCCTGTCGGAGCCTCTGGCGCTGCTCGCCGCGGGCACGCAGGCGGTGGCACGCGGCGACTACAGCCGTCGCGCACAAGTCACCAGCAGCGACGAACTGGGCATCCTCACCCAGTCGTTCAACAGCATGACCGAGCAGCTGGACGATGCGCGCACCGCCACCGAATCGCACCGCGCCGAGCTGGAAACGGCCAAGGCCTATCTGGAGAACATCCTCGCCAATCTTTCTGCCGGCGTGCTGGTATTGGATGAACAAATGCGCCTGGGGATTGTCAATCACGGCGCCGGCGCCATCCTGCAGGAAACATTCGAGGGTCTGAAGGGCCGGTCCCTCTCCGATTGGCCGCGGCTGCAGCCGCTGGCGCAGGCGATCATCGAAGGCTTCAATCGGCACGGCACCGACACCTGGCAGCAGCAGCTGGAGCTGGCCGAGCGCATGCTGCTGGTGCGCGGCTCGGTTCTGCCGCGCGCGAGCGGCGGCGGCTACGTGATCGTGTTCGATGACGTCACCAAATTGATCCAGGCGCAGCGCCCCACCGCCGGGGGCGAGGTGGCGCGGCGCCTGGCACACGAGATCAAGAACCCGCTCACGCCGATTCAACTCTCGGCCGAACGCCTGCTGGCGAAGCTCGCAAACAAGCTTGCGCCCGAGGATGCGGCCACGCTCAATCGTGCCGCCGCGACCATCATTAATCAGGTTGCGGCGATGAAGGGGATGGTCGACGACTTCGGCGAGTATGCGCGCACGCCGGCGCCCCAGCTGCAGCCGCTGGACCTGAACGCGCTGGTACTCGAAGTGCTCGGCCTGTACGAGCACACTGGCGCGCTGGTGCGGCCGATATTGCAGGCGGGGCTGCCGCAGGTGACGGGCGATCCGACGCAATTGCGCCAGGTGATACACAATCTGCTGCAAAATGCCCAGGACGCGCTCGCCGGCAGCGCCGCCCCGCGCATCGAGGTCGCGACCGAGCGCGCAGGCAACCAGGTATGCCTCAGAATCAGCGATAACGGCTGCGGCTTTCCCGAAGCCATCATGACGCGCGTGTTCGAGCCCTACGTCACCACCAAGCCCAGGGGCACCGGACTGGGACTGGCGATCGTGAAAAAAATCATGGACGAGCACAACGGCGCGGTCAGGGTGGAAAACCTGCCCAGACGCGGCGCCAGCGTCAGCATCACGCTGCCGCTGCAACCCGAAACAATAAGGACAAGCTAGTGTCCCAGATACTGGTCGTCGACGACGAAATCGGCATTCGCGAATTGCTGTCGGAGATCCTCGCCGACGAGGGTCACACGGTGCAGCTGGCGGAAAACGCAGAGAGAGCGCGCGCGCTGCGCGCCGCGGAGCGCCCCGATCTGGTGCTGCTCGACATCTGGATGCCCGATGCCGACGGCATTACCCTGCTCAAGGAATGGGCGGGGAACGGCCAGCTCACCATGCCGGTAGTGATGATGTCCGGACACGGCACCATCGAAACTGCGGTAGAGGCCACGCGCATCGGCGCCATCGATTTTCTGGAAAAACCGATTGCGCTGCAGAAACTGCTCGCCACGGTGAAACGCGCGCTGCGACGCGCAGGCGGCCAGCCGCAGGCCGGGCTCACGCTGCTCAGCCTGGGCCGTTCGCCCATGCTTGCCGAGCTGCGCAAGCGCTTGGCACAGCTGGCCACGATGCCGGTGCCGGTGCTGCTGCGCGGCGAGCCGGGCGTCATGCCGGAGCTGTTTGCGCGCTATCTGCACCAGCCCAACACGCCCTGGGTCGTGGCGGGCGCGGCACTGGCCGATGCGCCGCAGGACTTGCTGACGCAGGCCGCCAGCGGCCTGCTTTTCGTCGAGGAGTTGGCGGCGCTCACCCGGATGCAGCAAAAAAATCTCGCTTTCATCCTCGCGAAACAGGACAAGACCAAGACGCGCGTTGTCTCCTTCACCGCCGAGGATCCGGCGCGCCTCGCCGCCGAGCTCGGATTCGACGCGGGCCTGCTCGCGCGCCTGTCCGAACTGTCGCTGCCGCTCCCGGCGCTGCGCGAGCACGCCGAGGATATCCCCGACATTGCCGGCATTCTGCTGGCGCAGTTGGTAGAGGCCAGGAATTGCCCGCCCCGGCATTTTTCCACCGCTGCGCTCAACGCCCTGCGCCAGTTCCACTGGCCGCGCAATCTGCAGGATTTGCAGGGCGCGGTGAAGAACCTGGCGCTCACCGCGCTGGAGGAGGAAATCGGCGTGGCCGACGTGGAGCGGGTGGCGGCGCAGTATCATCCGACTGCGGACACCCAGATCCCTCTGCCGCTGGCGCTGCCGCTGCGCGAGGCGCGCGAAGCATTCGAGCGCGCCTATTTCGAACAGCTGTTGGCGCGCGAAGCCGGATCGATCGCGCGCGTGGCCGAGAAAAGCGGCCTTGAGCGCACCCACCTTTACCGCAAGCTCAAGGCGCTTGGTATTGCGACCGGCAAGAAGGAAGAATAGGCCGCGGCTTTGCGCAGCGGCAAAAAAGCTTAAAATGCGGCCCATCAGCGATCATACTTCCGGCCCGGCGCAGCGCAGCCGAAATCGCCGCTGACGGGATTCAGAGGAGCAATATTGAAAATCATCATCCTCGGCGCGGGCCAGGTCGGCACCAGCGTGGCCGAAAGCCTGGTTTCCGAGGCCAACGACATCACCGTGGTGGATGTCGACGGCGGACGGCTGCGCCTGTTGCAGGACCGGCTGGACCTGCGCACCGTCACTGGCAGCGCGGCGCATCCGCCGGTTCTGCAGAGCGCCGGCATCGAAGACGCCGACATGCTGATCGCGGTAACCCAAAGCGACGAAACCAACCTGGTCGCATGCAAGATTGCGGCGCACCTGTACAACGTTCCCACCCGCATCGCGCGCATCCGCGCGCCGCAGTACCTCGCCAATGACCAGTTGTTCGCGCCCGACTGCTTTGCCGTGGACTACGCCATCTGCCCGGAACAGCTGATCACCGAGTACCTGGTCAAGCTGGTGCAGTTTCCCGAGGCGCTGCAAGTGCTGGAATTCGCCGGCGGCCGCGTTAGTCTGGTGGCCGTGCGCGCATTTCCGGGAGGGCCGCTGGTGGGTCACCAGCTGCAGGACATCCGCAAGCACATACCCAGCGTGGATGTGCGCGTCGCCGCCATT
>DAIDTN010000092.1 GCA_027457185.1 Burkholderiales bacterium
GCGCGGCGCGTCCTCTTGCCATAGCGTTCGAATCCTTCGGTTGCAAGCGTCATCTGTCTCATCGGTTCATCCCCTTGTATCACTCATGAACCGCTTAACGTTTACCCGTTCACTTCGGTGGACTTAATCAGAGATTCCTTAGGTGAAGCGAGATAGTCGAAGGCCACGCTGCCGAGGCCGAGGGTGAGATCGCTGAGGATGTGTGTGCCCGCGAGTACTTCCAGCACCGGCAGCTGCGCCACCGGCGCCAGCGCGTGGTGCGCGAGTTCCAGCGCGGCGGGGCCGCTCCAGGCGCCCTTGACCACCACGTCTTCGAGGTAGTAGCGCACCAGCTCGCAAATGCGCGGCGTGCCATCGACGTGCGGAATGATCTTGAGCAGAAAGCTCGGCGCCAGCAGGGCCTCGCGCACGGTGGCAGGGTCGAGCGCACGGTGCTTGTAGCCCATGGTCGCGGTGGCCACCCGCACCGAGCCGTAGTCAAGCGTGCCGACCAGGGTGTCCTTTTCCACCCCCAGCGCCGGCGACGCGAGCTTTTTCGGAAAACCCCACAGCTCCCTGCCGCCGGCGATCGGCGCATCGTCGTTCAGGTACATCGAATGCACATAGCCGCCGCGCTGGCCGTTGAACACGACCTGGATCACCTGCCCGGACTCGGTGTAATCGCCGAAACCCGTGGAATCCGGCATGCGGATGAACTCGTACTTGACGATCGGCTCTTCCACCTGCAGCGGTTCCGGCACCAGCGCGCGCAGCGCGTCGGGGTCGGTGCGGTAGGTGACGATCAGGAACTCGCGGTTGACGAAGCGGTAGGGGCCGCGTGGAAACGACGGGCTGGTAAGCGGCATCGCGAATGCGGTCTTGCGTACGTCGGCGATCTTCATGGCTGCTCCTTGGTCGGGTGATGCGCCGGTCTGCGCGTGAGGTCGAAGACGTGAACGCCGTCCCGGGGCAGGGTCCGCGCGTGCCATCGGGGGTGGCTGAGCGTGTGCGTCATGTCGGCGCACCCGGCCTGCCAGTGTTCGCGCATGGAAACACGCGAGAATTCGTAGTCCTTCGATTGGGTTTCATAGTGCTTGCGCCGGTTGATCAGGTGCACCACGGTGATGGCTGCCTGGCGACTGGCGGCATCCAGCGCCAGCACGTCTGGGTCGTCTGCCAGTTCGGGCGGCAGCTTCGCGATCAGTCGGCGCGCCGTTTGCGCCAGCGCATGGCGGGCCAGGGTATTGGTGGTGTTGAGCCGCGTGCGGCTGGAGAAGCGGATGTCTTTCTCGCGCTCGGCGACGCGCATCAGGTCGGTGGGCAGCGGCCCCTCGGCGACAAACAGATCCACCTGGAATACCAGCTTGCGCTCGGCCTCGGATTGGTCGAGCACGTACTGCAGCGGCGTGTTGGACACCAGCCCTCCATCCCAAAACCATTCGCCATCGATCTCGACCGGCGGAAAACCCGGCGGCAATGCGCCGCTGGCCATGATGTGGCGCGCGTCCAGGCGTTGGTCTACGGTATCGAAGTAGACAAAATTGCCGCTGCGCACATTGACCGCGCCGACCGACAGCCGCGTCGACCCGTTGTTGAGCAGGTCGAAATCGACCAGTTGCTCCAGCGTCGCTTTCAGCGGCGCGGTGTCGTAGAAGCTGAGCGCGCCTTTGGTACCGGGCCAGTGAAACGGCGCCGCCGGGATTCGCGGCACGAAAAAGCCGGGCAGCCCGAACATGGCGCCTATCGTCGCACTGGTCTCGTTCAGCACGCTGCGCAACTCCGCGCCTGGCGCGACCCGGTGGCTCAGCAGCGGGCTCGACGATGTCACCGTATCCCAGAACTCGCGCAGCCGCTGCACGCGGCGTTCGGGCGGATTGCCGGCGATCAGCGCGGCATTGATCGCCCCGATCGAAATCCCCGCCACCCAGTGCGGCGTTTCCCCCGAGGCGGCCAGCACCTCGTACACGCCGGCCTGATAGGCGCCCAGCGCACCGCCGCCTTGCAGCGCCAGGATGCGCTCTTCCTTGGGGAGTGCCGGTGCAGGATTCGGGCGCGTGTTCCTGCTTGCCCGGCGTGCGCCGGTCGGGGCGCTGCGTGCATCGATCGATGCGGTCGCCGGAGAAGTACGAGTTTTCATAATGCGGTTCCGTTCGAAAAGTTGAAAATTGCGTACCACGACAGAACTGGCCTCAGGCGCCAGCGTCGAAGGACGATGCGGTCTTGTTGCTGCCGACTACCGGGGAAGCGCCGCGGCGACTTCGTCCTCGGTGCGGTGATGGTCGAAGGAGGAAAGGCCGGAGGTCTTCAGCAGTTCCTTCGCGCGATTGATCTCTGCCGTGTCGCCGTGCACGATCAGCATGAACTTGTCCGCCTTCAGCGCGGTTTCGTAGCGCAGCACGGAGTCCTTCGGAATGCCCACCGACATCAGGGCGCCGGCCAGGGCGCTGATGCCGCCTACCACTGCGGCGCCCTCCAAACCGCTGAACAATGCGGCCGCGAGCGGGCCCAGAACGATCACGTGGCCGACCACCGGGACGAACATCATCGCAGAGCCGAAAAGTATGCCCATCAAGCCGCCCCAGAATGCGCCGAATTTGCCGAATACCTTGGCCCGGTCCCCGGCATTGAGGAAGCCGACGACGTGTTCCTCGGTGTGGTAGTCCCTGCCGATGATCGAGATCTTCTTCATGTCGAATCCGGCACGCTGCAGCGCCTTCACCGCAGTTTCGGCCTGGGTATGGTGGTCATAGACAGCGACGGCGATATCGGTTTTGGTCATGTTCATGATGTGTTCCTTTACGGGTGACATGTGCGGGATCGAGTGTTGCCGGTGGTCCTGGGCATGGTATTCATGGGTTGGACGCGGGTCGGCAGCCAGTGGCGGGCAATCTCCCCGTCATGAGTGCCAGTATGGAAGCGCCAGATTAAGCCGGACTTAAGGCCGGCTATTCTTTCTCGCCGGCCGAACAGGGCTGGAATTGTCGACCGCGCCGCCGCCACGCCCGGGGGATATTGGCGCGGCTTGGGCGGGAGTCGCGTCGCCGGCGTCGTCGCAGCCGGCGAGAATTGTCGTGCATCGATGCCGCCTGGCGATCGAAAAAGAAACTTTTCACCCCGCCCCGCCAAGAGTAGAATCACGGCCTCCTGAGCGACCCCGGGTCCGTTCCAATTCTGGCGGGCTTGGCAGGCGCCGGGAAGGAGCGGACTGATTGAAGCCGACCGATATTGGCGCGCCAGATTATTTCCACAAAGTCGTAGACTGCCAATGGGCCTGCCCGGCCCATACCCCCGTCCCCGAATACATCCGCTTGATCGCCGCAGGCCGCTACGATGACGCCTACATGGTCAACTGGAAGTCCAACGTCTTTCCCGGCATTCTCGGACGCACTTGCGACCGCCCGTGCGAGCCGGCCTGCCGCCGCAGCCGCGTTGAGGATGCGCCGGCCGAGGCGGCGAAAGGCGCCGTTGCCGGAGCAGCGCGGGAACCGGTCGCGATCTGCCGCCTGAAGCGGGTCGCGGCCGACAACAAGGACGACATCCGCGCGCGCCTGCCGGCGCTGCCGAAGAAGAAAAACGGCAAGCGCATCGCCTGCGTCGGCGCGGGCCCGGCCTCGCTCACGGTGGCGCGCGACCTGGCTCCGAACGGCTACCATGTCGTCGTCTACGACGGCGACGCCAAGGCGGGCGGCATGATGCGCACCCAGATCCCTAAATTCCGCCTGCCCGAGGAAGTGATCGACGAGGAAGTCGGCTACATCCTCGGCCTGGGCATCGAGTTTCGCGCCGGCAAACGCGTCGACAGCATGAAAGCGCTGCTGGCGGAGGGCTATGACGCGATATTCGTCGGTTCGGGCGCGCCGCGCGGCCGCGACCTCGATATTCCGGGCCGCAAGGAAGCATCCAATCATATTTACATCGGCATCGACTGGCTCTCCAGCGTTTCCTTCGGGCATGTGACCAAAATCGCCAAGCGCGTGATCGTGCTCGGCGGCGGCAACACCGCCATGGATTGCTGCCGCACGAGCAAGCGCCTGGGCGGCGAAGACGTGAAGGTGATCGTACGCTCCGGCTTCGACGAGATGAAAGCCTCGCCCTGGGAGAAAGAGGACGCCATGCACGAGGGCATTCCCATCCTCAACTACCTCGTGCCCAAGGAATTCACCCATGCGAAGGGCAAGCTAACCGGCGTTACCTTCGAAAAAGTCGCGGCGCAATACGATGACAAGGGCCGCCGCCGGCTGAAACCCACGGGCGAGCCCGACCAGCACTTCGACTGCGACGAGGTGCTCGTCGCCGTAGGACAGGAAAATGCTTTCCCCTGGATCGAAAAGGATTGCGGCATCGCGTTCGACGAATGGGGCATGCCGGTGGTGGACAAAATCACCCTGCAGTCCTCGCTCGCGCGCGTGTACTTCGGCGGCGATGCCGCTTTCGGGCCGAAGAATATCATCTGGGCGGTCGCCCACGGCCACGACGCCGCGGTCTCGATCGACAAATTCTGCCAGGGCGAGGACGTGGCCAAGCGCCCGCCGCCGATGGTGCACCTGCTGTCGCAGAAAATGGGCATCCACGAATGGAGCTACGACAACGAGATTGCGCTCGACCGGCGCTACAAGGTGCCCTGGCGCGACCCGGGTCAGACGCTGAAGAACATCAAGATCGAGGTCGAGATGGGCTTCGACCGGGCCACCGCGTTCAAGGAGGCGGAGCGCTGCCTCAACTGCGACGTGCAGACCGTGTTCCTCAACTCCAAGTGCATCGAGTGCGATGCTTGCGTCGACATCTGCCCAATGGACTGCATCACCTTCGCCGTGAACGGCGAAGAGCCCGAGCTGCGCGCGCGGCTCAATGCGCCGGCGACCAACCTGACGCAGGAGCTGTACGTCTCCGCCACACTCAAGACCGGCCGCATCATGGCCAAGGACGAGGATGTGTGCCTGCACTGCGGCCTGTGCGCCGAGCGCTGCCCCACCGGCGCCTGGGACATGCAGAAATTCCTGCTCGAAATGACCCCCGCAGGCCCGGGCTGCCGCAGCCGCGCGCCGAAGAGAGAGCCCGTGCCAGCATGAAACCGAAACACATCGAAGCCGTCAACGACTTCGTCGTCAAGTTCGCCAACGTCAACGGTTCGGGCTCGGCTTCGGCCAACGAACTGTTCGCGCGTTCCATCCTGCGCATGGGCGTGCCGGTGAGCCCGCGCAACATCTTCCCCTCCAATATCCAGGGCCTGCCGACCTGGTACGAAGTGCGGGTGACGGAGAAAGGCTGGCGCGGCCGCCGCGGCGGGGTCGACCTGATGGTGGCGATGAATCCGCAAACCTGGAACCAGGACCTGGCCGAGATCACGCCCGGGGGGTATCTGTTCTACGACAGCACGCGGCCGTTGCCGGCCTCAAGGCTGCGTGAGGACATCAATGTTCTCGGCATGCCGCTCACCGACATCTGCAACGCCACCTACGACGACTCGCGCCAGCGGCAGTTGTTCAAGAATATCATTTACGTCGGTGCGCTCGCCGCCCTGCTCGACATGGACGCCGGCGCGATCGCCGAACTGATCGGCGAGCAGTATAAGGGCAAGGAAAAACTGCTCAAGCCCAATCTGAACGCGATGCAGATGGGGCGCGACTACGCGCTCGCCCACCTCAAGTGCCCGATCGGCCTGCGCGTCAAGCGGGCCGACGCCGTCGGCAACAAGATCTTCATGGAGGGCAACAGCGCCACCGCGCTGGGCGCGGTGTACGGCGGCGCCACCGTGTGCGCCTGGTACCCGATCACCCCGTCCTCCTCGGTCGCCGAGGCGTTCGAGCGCTACTGCAAGCGCCTGCGCGTGGATCAGGCGAGCGGCAAGAACAAATTCGCCATCGTGCAGGCCGAGGACGAACTCGCTTCGGTCGGTATCGTCACCGGCGCCGGCTGGAACGGCGCGCGCGCCTTCACCGCCACCTCGGGGCCGGGCATCTCGCTGATGACGGAATTCATCGGCCTTGCCTACTTTGCCGAGATTCCGGTGACCATCGTCGACGTGCAGCGCGGCGGCCCCTCCACCGGCATGCCGACGCGCACGCAGCAGGCCGACATCCTGTCCACCGCCTACGCCTCGCACGGCGACACCAAGCATGTGCTGCTGTTCCCGGAAGATCCGAAAGAATGCTTCGAGTTCACCGCGCAGGCCTTGGACCTCGCCGACCGGCTGCAGACGCCGGTGTTCGTGATGACCGACCTCGACATCGGCATGAACACGCGCCTGTGCGATCCGCTCGAGTGGGACGACGCCAAGGCCTACGACCGCGGCAAGGTCATGAGCGCGGAAGAACTGCAGGCAGGCAAGGACTTCGGCCGTTATCTCGACGTGGACGGCGACGGCATTCCCTATCGCACCTATCCCGGCACACATCCCACGCGCGGCGCCTATTTCACCCGCGGCACGACCAAGGATCGCTACGCGCGCTATTCCGAGGCGGGCCCGGACTACGTCGACAATATGCAGCGCCTGCTGAAGAAGTTCGAGACCGCGAAGACGCTGGTGCCCAAGCCTCTGCTCACCGCGGCGCAGTACCCGGCCCGTTTCGGCGTGCTTTATTTCGGCTCCACCAGCCCGGCGATGGCCGAGGCGCTCGCTGCGCTCGCGGCGCAGGGCATCTACGTCAACGCGCTGCGCGTGCGCGCGTTTCCGTTCCAGGCCGAGATCGCCGACTTCGTCGCCGCGCATTCGAAGGTGTTCGTGGTCGAGCAGAACCGCGACGCGCAGCTGAAAACGCTGCTGGTGAACGAGGCCCACATCAACCCGGCGAGCCTGATCTCGGTGCTGCATTACGACGGCACCCCGATCACCGCGCGCTTCATCGTCAAGGAAATCGCGGCGGTCGCCGCGGCGCTCAACGTGCGCCCGATCAAAAAGGACAAAGCGGCGTGACCGTGACAAATTCAAAACATTTTATTTCTGAACTTGGCCGCGATTGTGGATTAGCCGGCATATCGATTGCCAATTTTGGCAATGATGCGGACGTATCGCTGAAGTCTGTCCGCGAGTGCACAGCCATGCGGGGACAGCCATGACCTATCTGACCAAGCCGAAACTCCATCACCCGACGCTGCAGAAGAACAAGGTCGGCTACACGCGCCGCGACTACGAGGGCAGGATCTCGACGCTGTGCGCCGGCTGCGGCCACGATTCGATCTCGGCCGCGATCATCCAGGCCTGCTGGGAGCTCGACATCCAGCCGCACCGCGTGGCCAAGCTCTCCGGCATCGGCTGCAGCTCGAAAACGCCGGATTATTTTCTCGGCAACTCGCACGGTTTCAACAGCGTGCATGGCAGGATGCCCTCGGTGCTGACCGGCGCCAACCTCGCCAACCGCGAGCTGATCTACCTCG
>DAIDTN010000093.1 GCA_027457185.1 Burkholderiales bacterium
GGTGCCGCCGGCGCATGCGGCGGCGAGCGAACCCGCCAGCGGGCAGCCGCTGTTGCGCGAGGTGGTTGCGGCGGTGAGTCCGTCCGAACTGCACTCGACCATCAGCACCCTGGTGGGTTTCGGCACCCGCCACACCCTGTCGGAGACAGCGTCCGACACGCGCGGCATCGGCGCGGCACGGCGCTGGGTGCAGGGGCGCTTCGCCGCACTGTCGGCGCAATGCGGCCACTGCCTCGAGGTGGTCACGCCGTCGCAGACCATCAGCGGCCCGCGCATACCGCAGCCGACGCAGGTGACGGATATCGTCGCGATCCAGCGCGGCAGCGGCGATCCGAACCGCGTGATCCTGATCACCGGCCACCTCGATTCGCGCGTGTCCGACATCATGAATTCCACCAGCGACGCACCCGGCGCCGACGACGATGCGTCGGGCGTGGCCGCGGTGATGGAAGCGGCGCGGGTGCTGTCGCAACACCGCTTCCGCGCCACGCTGGTCTATGCCGCGCTGTCGGGCGAAGAGCAGGGCCTGTACGGCGGCAAGGTGCTGGCCGAATACGCACGGGCGCAAGGCTGGCAGGTGGAGGCCGACCTCAACAACGACATCATCGGCAGCAGCCATGGCGCGGACGGCGTGAACGACAACAGCACGGTGCGGGTGTTCTCGGAAGGCACCAAGGCGCTCGAGACGCCGGCGCAGGCCAATCGCCGGCGCTACAACGGCGGCGAGGTCGATTCGCCGTCGCGCAACATCGCGCGCTTCATGGCGACGCTGGCGGTCCGCTACCTGACCAACCTGCGGGTGCGGATGGTCTACCGCACCGACCGCTACGGGCGCGGCGGTGACCAGGTGGCCTTCCTCGATCTCGGCTTCCCCGCCGTGCGCGTGACCGAGGCGCACGAGGACTACGCCCACCAGCACCAGGACCTGCGCGTCGACAAGGGCGTGCGCTACGGCGACACGATCGAGTTCGTCGATTTCGACTACCTGGCCCAAGTGACACGGCTTAACCTGGTCACGCTGGCCGCGATGGCCGACGCGCCGGCGCCGCCCAAGGGAGTCGGCATCGAGGGCGCCGTCACGCCGAACACCACCCTCAGGTGGCAGACGCAGCCTGACGCTGCGGGCTATCGCGTGTGGTGGCGCCGCACCACCGCGCCGCAATGGAAATACAGCCGCTACGTCGCCGCCGATGCGGCACAGCCCGGCCGGCTGACGCTGAACAACATCGTCATCGACGACTGGTTCTTCGGCGTCGCTGCCGTGTCGGCCGACGGCTACGAATCGCCGGTGGTGTTCCCCGGTGATCCCGGCGCGTTCTGAGCCTCGCGCGCCTGCACCGCGGACTGGTGCTGGGCGCCTGGTCAGGGTGCGCCAGCCGTTTCGCGTTTTTGGGAGTCGACGAGCATGAGCGACTATCTGGGTAGCGAAGAGCGCCGCAGACTGCTGGCCGCGTCCACCGCCGCCGGTCTCGGCCTTGCCGGCGGCGTGTTTTCGAACATTCGTGTCGCTCAGGCAGAGGCGCTCACCGGCACGCCGCCTGAGGTCGACCGCGTTTCGGTGGGTGTGGTGACCGACTCGTATCATCACCAGTTCGAAGCCTCGGGCAAGTTCGGTGAGGTGACGGTACAGCGTTACGCGCGCCCGCCCTCGACCCGGCTGCCGCGCACGCTGCAGAACGAATGGGGCCTGGCGCTGCACCTGGAGTCGGCGCGCGGCACCGAGACGCGGCAGATGCTCATCGATTTCGGCTTCACCGGCGACACGCTCAACAACAACCTCGAGCTGCTCGGCATCGACACGGCGAAACTCGACGCCATGCTGCTCTCGCACGGCCATTACGATCACTTCGGCGGCATGGCAGGATTCCTCGGCGCGCACCAGGCGAAGCTCAAGCCCGGACTGCCGTTCTATCTCGGCGGCGAGGAATGTTTCTGCAGCCGCGAGACCGGCCCGGCCGACGCGCCGGCCAACTTCGGCGCGCTCAGCCGCAGGGCGATCGCGGCGGCCGGACTGCGCGTGCTGTTCGCCGAGCGGCCGTCGCTGCTCGCCGACCACGGCTTCACCACCGGCTATATCCCCTTGGTCTCGTTCGAGCAGCCGGCGCAGGCCTCGCGCATGAAAATCGGCCTCGAGCCGGACGGCCTCGGCTGCGCGCCCGAGGGCCTGCCCGCGGAAAAGCGCAAGCAGACCATCATGCCGGACGACTTCGAGCACGAGCACGCCACCTGCTTCAACGTGAGAGGCAAGGGGCTGGTGATCATGACTTCGTGCGGGCACCGCGGCATCGTCAACTCGGTGCGTGGCGCGATCAAGGTATCGGGTATCAACAAGGTGCACGCGATCCTCGGCGGCTTCCACCTGGCGCCGATGCCGGAGGAATACGTGCACAGCACCGTGGCCGCGCTGAAGGCGTTCAAGCCCGACTACCTGATCCCGATGCACTGCACCGGCACGGCGTTCTACGAGGCGGCGAAACAGGCACTGCCCGGGCGCGTGCTGCTCAGTTCGACCGGAACGCGATTTACGTTCGGCGCGTGACGCCGGCGGCGGATCTAAGCGCTCCGGGATTGACGACATTGATCGGCGCGCCGGCCGCGCAGACCTGGGCTGGCACATCGACCGCGTCGAGGTGAAAGGTTTTGCCGGTCTGTTTCAGGATAACGAAGTTCATGGATGGCCCGAGATTGGGGGCTGGTACGGCGCAATCCTAATTATCCGCCCTGGCGCGGCCAAGCGCGATGCGACGAATGCCGGGCATTCGGGCGCCAGACGCTGCCGGCCGGCGCGAATCGCGGCTTGCTCCCGATTTAGGCCGGATCGGTCCAAAACCAAATCCACCCTCCAAGTTCGGTTACTGTCGGAATAGAGCGGCAGTTGACGCCGGGCAGTTGCCTTTGGTACCGTTCGAGCGCGCCCCATGACGCCATTCGCGGGCCCTGCGATACGAACAAACCCATCAACACGGCAGCCTGCACCCGGGCGCGCCATCGAGGAGGAATCAACCATGCGGCTAATCCGAACTCTCGCAAACGTGACCGCAGCCGGTATGTTGCTCGCGAGCGCCGCATTCCCGGCGGCGGCCGCCGACGCGATCAAGGCCGGCTCGATCACCAACAGTCCGCCGATGATCTCCTACGCTTCGGACGGCACCACGCTGCAGGGCGCGATCGTCGATCTGGCGGCTGCGATGAGCAGCGAGATGGGCCGCAAGATCGCGTTCGAGCCGATCCCCTTCCCCGGCCTGCTGCCGGCGATGGAGGCGAAGCGCATCGACATCGTGTTCTCGCTGATGAACGATACGCCCGAGCGCGAGAAGCTCATCGACTTCGTCGACTTTTTCAATCTGAGCACCATGCTGCTGATCCGCAAAGGCAACCCCGACCACGTCGACAGCCTGGAGACGCTGTGCGGCAAGACCGTGTCCACGGTGCAGGGTTCGACTCAACTCGCGCTGGTCGAGCAGGCCAGCGCGAAGTGCACTGCGGCTGGCAAGCCCGCGGTCCAGAATCTGCAATACGCGCAGCCTGCCGATGCGCGCACACAAGTGCAGATCGGGCGCGTCGCCGCATTCCTCGGCAATGCCCCGGTGATGGTGTACCTCGCCAAGACCGCCGGCAACGGCAAGATATTCGACGTGGTGCGGGGGCATGTGTACCAGCCGGTGCCGCTCGGCATCGGCGTGGCGAAATCGAATACGCAGCTGCGCGACGCCCTGCAAAAATCGCTCAACGTGTTGATCGCCAACGGCACTTATCGCAGGATTCTGGAGAAATACGGCATCGAGGGCGGCGCCGTCACGTCGGCCACGATCAACGGCGGCGCCAATCTCAAGCTCTAGCGCGCGGACGCAGAATCCCCGGGCGCAGAAGCGCTTATGACCCGCGTGGTCCCGCTGCGGCGCCCCTGGCTTTGGCTGGGGAGCGCAGTGGTGGTCGTGCTCGCGGCGCTGCTGGCGGTCTCGATCTATCGCAACCCCAATATCCAGCACGGCGTGATCCTGCAATACCAGTTCGCGCCGGCGATCCTGGCGGGGCTGCGCACCACGGTGCTGCTGGCACTGCTCGCGGCCGTCATCGGCGCGGTGCTCGGCGTGCTGCTGGCGGTGATGCGCCTGTCGGCGAGTCCGGTGCTGCGCCTCGCCAGTGGTTTCTACACCTGGCTGCTGCGCGGTACGCCGCTGCTGGTACAGATCCTGATCTGGGGCAACCTCGCGCTGCTGTTCGAGCATATCGGGCCGTTTCGCACCAATGACCTGCTCACGCCCTTCGTCGCCTCGGTGATCGCGCTCGGCCTGAACGAGGGCGCGTATATGGCGGAAATCGTGCGCGCCGGCATCATCGCTGTCGATCGCGGCCAAAACGACGCGGCGCTCGCGCTCGGCATGTCGCACCAGCTCGCGCTGCGGCGCATTATCCTGCCGCAGGCGCTCAGTGTGATCATGCCGCCTGCGGGGAACCAGTTCATTTCCCTGCTGAAGGCGACTTCGCTGGTGTCGGTGATCGCCGGCGGCGACATGCTGACCGCGGCGGAAAACATTTCCTCCGCCAACCTGCACACGATAGAGCTGATGCTGGTGGCGACCTTCTGGTATCTGGTGCTGACGACCATCGCGAGCCTGGGCCAGCATTACATCGAGCGCCGGCTGGGCAAATCCGGAGTGGGAATCCATGCCACCTCCTGACGTGCATGCCGCTGCTGCTACTGCGGGGCCGATGCTGCGGGCGCAGGATGTGCACAAGCGCTACCGTCACGAGGACGTGCTCAAAGGCATAGACCTCGAAGTCGCCAGCGGTGAAGTGCTGTGCCTGATCGGACCCTCGGGCTCGGGTAAGAGCACCTTCCTGCGCTGCATCAACCACCTGGAGCGGATCGATGCCGGGCGCCTGTATGTGGACGGTGCGCTCGTTGGATATCGCGAGCGCGGCGATTGCCTTTACGAAATGCACCCGCGCGAAATTTGCCGCCAGCGCGCCGATATTGGCATGGTATTCCAGCGCTTCAATCTGTTTCCGCATCTGACGGTGCTGCAGAACGTGATCGAAGCGCCGCTCAGGGTGCGGCGCGAGGCAAAAGCGGAGGCGACCGAGCGTGCTCGCGCGCTGCTCGCGCGCGTGGGCCTGGCGGACAAGGCCGACGCCTATCCAAGCCGGCTTTCGGGCGGGCAGCAGCAGCGCGTCGCGATCGCGCGCGCGCTGGCGATGCGGCCGAAACTGATGCTGTTCGACGAACCGACTTCTGCGCTCGACCCCGAACTGGTGGGCGAAGTGCTCGGCGTGATGCGCGGACTCAGGGAGGACGAAATGACCATGATAGTCGTGACCCATGAAATGGCGTTCGCGCGCGATGCCGCCGATACCGTGGCCTTCATGGACGCGGGCGTGATCGTCGAGTCGGGCCCGCCCGCCGAGATACTGTCGCATCCGCGCCACGAACGCACGCGCGGTTTTCTCGCGCGCGTGATCGGAGTGCGAGCGTGAGCCGCAGCCGGCTGGTGCTGCTCGGGACCGGCGGCGGGCCAACGCCCAAGGTGACGCGCTCGGCGCCGGCGTTCGCAGTCGTCGTGGACGGCGTGACCTATATCGTCGATTGCGGCAACGGCGTCGCGCGCCAGATGGCGAAAGCAGCGCTCCCGTTTCGTTCGTTGCGCGCGGTGTTCATCACCCACCACCATTCGGACCACAATGCCGACTACGGCAACCTGTTCCTGCTGTTGTGGGCCGCGGGGCTGAAGGCGCCGGTCGATGCCTACGGGCCACCGCCGCTGGTGCGCATGACCGGGCAGTTCCTCGAACTCAATGCCTACGACATCGCCACGCGCATCGCCGACGAGGGGCGCCCGCCGCTCGCGCCGCTGATCCGGGCGCACGACATCGCCAGTGCGGGCGAGGTCTACCGCGACGAACGCGTGCGCGTGACTTGCACTCTGGTCCAGCATCCGCCGGTGGTGCCGGCGTTCGCGTTTCGCTTCGATACGCTCGACCGCTCCATCGTATTCTCGGGCGACACCGCGCCCTGCGACAGCCTGGTCGAACTCGCACGCGGCGCCGACGTGCTGGTGCACGAAGTGATGTACGAGCCGGCGCTGGACGAGATCTGCGCCCGCCTCGACAACGCGACCCGGTTGCGCCAGCACCTGCTCGACAGTCACACTACTGCGGACCAGGTCGGCGTGGTGGCGCGCGACGCCGGGGTGAAGTGCCTGGTGCTGTCGCACTTCGTTCCTGCCGAAAACGTCGCCGACGAACTATGGCTCGAAGCCGCCGCACGCAATTTCAGCGGCGAAATCGTGCTCGGGCGCGACCTGATGGAACTCTGAAGCGCCGCGAACCCTCCCCGGCGCCTTAGAACTGCCTAAGGCTAAGCCTTCTTGGCCCAGGCCATGCAGTAGCCTTGCGGCGATATTTCGGTGTCATTGGTAATGATCTTGCAACTGCCCATGGCTTTTGCCGACGCGCCCGGCACGAAATGCATGCAACCGGTGCAATCCTTGCCGTCCTGCGGCTTGTCATGGTACTTCAGCGCGGTCCGCATAGACGCGTTGGTCGCGGCATCGGCCCGGCCAGAAGCGACTATTACGGGAATCATCGCCAGGGCGGCGCCGCCGAGCTTCAGAAACT
>DAIDTN010000094.1 GCA_027457185.1 Burkholderiales bacterium
CCTATGAACTGCGCCGTCATCCGGGCTACGGCACCTGGCAATTGTTCTGCCTCGATCCGAGCGGCGCCAAGGTCGAGCTCGATTTCGCGCCGGACGAGCCGGCGCCCGCGGCCAACTGAGCCGCGTCCGCGGTTTTCTGCGCGCTCGACCCGGTCGCCGCAGGCGCGAGATTTGTTCGCGTACCGCTGCGGCGCTTGGGTCGCAGTGCGCTTATCGATTAGGATAGCGGACCATTCAATCAGGAGAAGCGATGAGCAAGACCGTGGATTACTATTTTTCGCCGATTTCGCCCTGGACCTACCTCGGCCACGCGCGCTTCGCCGACATGGCCAAACGGCACGGCGCTGTGATCAAGGTCAAGCCGGCCGATTTCGGCAAGGTATTTCCGGTCTCGGGCGGCTTGCCGCTGGCGCAGCGCGCGCCGCAGCGCCAGGCCTATCGCATGGTCGAACTCAAGCGCTTCCGCGATAACCTCAAGCTGCCGCTCAACTTGCAGCCGAAATTCTTTCCCGCGCCGGCCGACCTGGCGGCGCAATTCATCGTCGCCGCGGACCGCGCCGGCGGCAGCTACGCGGCGATGCGGCTCGCGGGTGCGATCTTGCGCGCCTGCTGGGCGGAGGAGCGCAATATCGCCGACGGCGAAACCCTGGCCGCGATCTGCACGGAGCAGGGCATGAATGCCGGACAGCTGGCGACTGCGGCGCAGTCGGAAGCGGTCAGGGCCGAGTACGAGGCCCATACGCAGGAGGCCGTGGCGCGCAACGTGTTCGGCGCGCCCAGCTATGTCATCGACGGCGAAATCTTCTGGGGGCAGGACCGGCTCGACTTCGTCGAGCGCGCGCTCGGCGCGTAGCTGATCACATGACCAAGGCGAAGGACTGGCTCACGCGGCGCCGGTAGAGCGTCGAAGTGAGCGAGGAAGACGGCGTGCGCTCGCTGCATCTGGGCGGCGACGCAATCCAGAGTTCCATCCGACTCGACCGCCCGGACGAGCTCGCGCTCGACTACACGCGTGCGATGATGGCGTTCCTGCTGTTCCAGCCGCTGCCGCGCGAGGTGCTGATGATCGGCCTGGGCGGCGGCTCGATGGCGCGCTACATCCACCAGCGCATGCCGGAGACGCGCACCACCGTGGTCGAGATCAACGCCAAGGTGCTGGCCGTCGCGCGCAGCATGTTCCACTTTCCCGCCGATGACGCGCGCCTGAAAGTGGAAATCGCCGACGGCGCGGATTACCTGTGCGAGCACGCCGGGTCGGCAGACGTGCTGCTGGTGGACGGCTTCGACGACGGCAAACAACCCGCGGCGCTGTGCACCCAGGCATTCTATGACGCGGCTTATGCCGCGCTGCGCAGCGGCGGCGTGATGGCGGTCAATTTCATGGCGGAAGAAAGAAAGCTCGACGTCTTCCTGCAACGCATCGAGAGGAGCTTCGATGAACGGGTAGTCTGTCTTCACGCGGCCGACCGGGTCAACCTCATCGCCTTCGCCTTCAAGCGTCAGCCGCAAGAGCTGGCCTGGGCGGAACTGAAGAAACGTGCGCGACTGCTAAACAAGATCCATGATCTGCCGCTGGAGGATTTCATTACCGGGCTGAAGGAACTCAACCCGCATACGCAGGCGAAGCTCAAGCTGCGCGCGGCCGCGGCAGCGGCCGATTGAGGCGCAGACGCCGAAACACATCGGGAATACCATGGCGACCGTCCTGATGCCGATTCCATGCTCGGACTTCGATCCGACCGAGACCGGCGTGCCTTGGAGCCTGCTGCAATCGCTAGGACATTGCTATCGGACCTACCCCAAGCCGGTGGAAACCGGGGTCGGTGAAGCGCTTGCAAGGCCGGAGGATTTTATCCAGGGCCCGACCAGCATCCGGCGCGACAGTCCGGCAAATCTGGAAGCTGGCTTCACCGTGCTCGATGGAAATTACCTGTCCGCGCGCTGGCCGGGGGACGCGCATCGCTTTGCGGCGGAACTCGCCAAGCTGTTGTAACCACCGACACTTGCGTATGCCGGCGGAAAGGCTGGCGGTGTGAGCCGGTATGTAATACACTTCGATATATCGCGTATTACACCAAGGAGTTTGGCATGACCCTGACCGTACGCCTGCCCGAGCGCGTGGAGCAGGACCTCGCCGAATATTGCGTCGCTCATGGCGTCAGCAAGAGCGAAGCCGTGAAGCGCGCACTGGAAGACCTGCTGCAGACCCCTGCCAAGGGCAAGGTCGACCTGAACCATCCCTTCATAGGCTGCGACACCGCGTCCGGAGACGTGGCACGCCATACCAAACGCCTCTTGCGCGAGCGCTTCCGCGGCAAGGGCTAGCGTGGCCAGGCTGCTCGTCGACACCGGTTTCCTGGTTGCGCTCGGGCGGCGCGCCGACCCGTTGCACGACGCGGCGAGCGGTTTCTTCCGGCGCCACGCCGGGCCGCTACTGACGGTCTCCCCGGTAGTGGTTGAAACCAGCTTTTTTCTCGACGCCCGCGCCAAGCTCAAGCTTCTCGATCTAGTGCAATCCGGGCGGCTCAAAACGCTCGAGCTTCCGACTGCTGCGTACGGCGACATCGCTGCGATTATCGGCAAGTACGCCGACCGCGACATCGACTTCGCCGATGCAGCGCTGGTTTGGCTGGCCGAGCAGTCGGGCTGTCGCGCCATATTGACGGTGGACCTGCGCGACTTCGGCGTCTATCGCTTGAAGGGAGGCAAGCGGTTTGAGGCGGTGAAGTGGTTTACTTGAGCGTTGTTCGAGTGCGATGTTTCCGGCGCCATACGCTGGAAAGTCAATAGGGACGCGGTTCTCCGGCCCGCTTGCAAATTCAAATGTGGGAAGGAAATGCAAACGCGAATCCATTTGTTCCTTTGCAGCGACCTAGTCCTTCAAGTATTAGGATAGAAAAGGCCTTTTGGAATTCAAGGACTAGTAGCATCGCCGAATCGTGCGTACCAGCCGCACGTAGCTGAGGTTCGCGCGAGGACGACGAGCAGGCCGATTGCTCTGTTAAACCGCGAGCTCTCTCCTGATGCGTCGCACCAGCAGCTCGGGACTGGCGGCCACGTCCAGCCGCAGCGCGTCCGGCGGCGGTTCGAGGATGGCGAACTGCGAATCGAGCAGTGCCGGGTTCATGTAGTGGCCGCGGCGCGCAGCGAGGCGCGCGCGCATGAGTTCAGGGTCGCCGTCGAGCAGCACGAAGCGCGCCGAGGCGCAGCCGCGCGCGAGGCGGTCGCGATACGCCTGTTTCAGCGCCGAGCAGGCGAGTACCAGGCTCTTGCCCTGCCGCTCGCTGTCGAGCAGCAGGGCATTCAGGCGATCCAGCCAGGGCCAACGGTCTGCATCGGTGAGTGGCTCGCCGCGGCGCATTTTGGCGACGTTGTCCGCGGGGTGGAAGTCGTCGGCGTCGTGAAATTCCCAGCCGCAGTATTTTGCCAGCAGCGCCCCGACCGTGGTCTTGCCGCAGCCGGTCACGCCCATCAGGATGATGATCACGGCTTAAATTACACCGAGCGCTGCGCCTTGTCCTTCTCGTTCTGCGCCTTGATCAGCGCGCGCGCCTGTTCCCAATCAGCATCGCCCCAGCTCAACATCCGGCTGAAACCGCCGCCGTTGGCCAGCCAGCCGGCGCCATCGAGGGCGATGGTCTGGCCGCTGAGCCATTCGCAGCCGTCGGCCATGAGAAAGCTGGCGAGGTTCTGCAGTTCGGGCATGCGCCCGTGCCGACGCATCGGATTGACCTGCGCCGCATCGCCGTCTTTGCCGTCCTTGCCGGGACTGAGGCGCTTGCTCATGCCTTCGGTGGGAAACAGGCCCGGGGCGATCGCGTTGAGACGGATGCCGTAGCGGCCCCATTCCACCGCCAGCGACTGGGTCATCGCGTGGATGCCGGCCTTGGACATGGCCGAGGGCACGACGAAGGGCGAGCCGGTCCAGACCCAGGTGACGACAATCGAAACGACGCTGCCTTTGTCGCCGCCCTTGATCCAGCGCTTGCCTACGGCATGGGTGGTGTAGAAAGTGCCGTGGAAAACGGTGTTGGCAATGGCGTCGAAACCGCGGTGCGACAGGTCTTCGGTGCGGCTGATGAAATTGCCGGCGGCGTTGTTGACCAGGCCGGTGAGCGGTCCGCCGTCGTTCCAGATAGCGTCGATCATTTTGTCCACGCTTTCCGCGTCGCGGATGTCGATCGCATGGGTCTTGACCGAGCCGCCGCGCTTTTGCATCAGCTCTTTCGCCGTCTGCTCCAGCACTTCCTTGCGCCGGCCGCAGATGTAGATGTCCGCGCCCAATTCGAGGTACTTGTCCACCATTTCGCGACCGAGGCCGGTGCCGCCGCCGGTGACGAGGATGCGCTTGCCTTTGAACAATCCGGGTTGGAACATGGTCTGTCCTTTGCGAGAGATTTTCGCGCGTGCATTGCCGGGCGGCAGCGCGCCGCAAGCGCGGCAATATTACCGCATCGACACGCTGCCCGGCTGCTGCGCGCTTTGGTAGCGCAGTTGCCCTTCTTGGCTACTTTTTTTCCGACCAGATCACCCCGCCCGATGCCCAGTCGGATTTTTTCACGTCGCGCATAAT
>DAIDTN010000095.1 GCA_027457185.1 Burkholderiales bacterium
ATGCGTGCGGGCGGCAGCGCGAGGCAGGTGGCCGCCTCGATGTATTCCTTCCCGCGCTCGATCAGCGCCGTGCCGCGCACCGTGCGCGCGTAGTAGGCCCATTGCACCGCGATCAGCGCGAAGATCGTTTTGCCGACCCCCTGGCCCAACAGGGCGAGCAGGATGAGGGCGATCAGGATCGAAGGAAAAGACAGCTGGATGTCGACTAGGCGCATGATCACGCTATCGGTGCGCCCGCGGAAATAGGCGGCGCAAAGGCCCATGGCGAGGCCGATGGTCAGCGCGCACAGCGTGCTCGTCATGCCGACGCCGAGGCTGATGCGCAGGCCGTAAAAAATGCCGGACAGGATGTCGCGTCCCTGGCCGTCGCTGCCGAGCCAGAAAGTCAGGCCGCCGCCGGACTTGGAGCCGGGCGGCAGGCGGCTGTCGAGCACGTCCAGCTGTGCCAGGTCGTAGGGATTTTGCGGTGAGATCAGCGGCGCAAATACGGCGACGAGCAGAATCAGCGCCAACAGCGCCAGCCCGGCGAGGGCGAGCTTGCTCTCGGCGAAGTCGGCGACGATGCGTGCGAAAGGCGTCTGCTCGCGTTGCATGTTCTATGCCGTTGCCGCGACTATGCGCACGCGCGGATCGAGCAGCGAGTAGGCGATATCCACGGCGAGGTTGATTAGGACGACCAGCGTCACGACGATCAGCAGGTAGGCGACGATTACCGGCCGGTCGAGCACATTGATCGAGTCTATGATCAGCTTGCCCATGCCCGGCCAGGCGAATATCGACTCGGTGACGATGGCAAACGCGATCACCGAGCCGAACTCCAGGCCGATCACCGTGATGATCGGGATCAGGATGTTCTTGAGTACGTGCACGCCGATCACGCGCGCGTTGGAGAGGCCCTTGGCGCGGGCGAACTTGACGTAATCCTGCAGCAGCGCCTCGCGCGTGCCGGCGCGCGTCAGGCGGATGATAAGTGAGAGTTGGAACAGCGCCAGATTGGTGGCCGGCAGGATCAGGTGCCGAATGCCCTCCCAGGAGAGAAAACTTACCGGAACGCCGAGGAGATCGGTGGTCGGGCCGCGGCCGCCGGAGGGCAGCCAGCCGAGCTCGACCGCGAACAGCATGATCAGCATCAACCCGACCCAGAACGTGGGCAGGGAAAAACCGAGAATGGAACCGGTCATGATCAGCTTGCCCGGCCAGGAGTCGGGCGCGAGGCCCGCCCACAGGCCGAGCGGAATGCCTAGCAGCACCGCCATGCTGGTGGCGGCCAGTGCCAACTCCAGCGTGGCCGGCATGCGCTCCAGGATCAGCTGCAGCGCGGGGATGTCATAGACGAAGGACTTGCCCAAGTCGCCCGAGAGCGCCTGCTTGAGGAAAATCAGGTACTGCTGCCACAACGGCTGGTTCAGCCCGAGCGCGGCGATCGCGCGCGCGATGTCGGCCTGGTCGGCTTGAGGATTGATCAGGATGTCCACCGGATTGCCGATCGCATAGACACCGACGAACACCAGCAGCGACATGATAATGAGCACCAGCGCGCTTTGCAGCAGACGGCGGAGGATGAATGCGTGCATAGTCAGCTCGGCGCGATCAACGCGGCCGGAAATCGCGGGCGAACGTGTATTCGTCGGTGCGCGGGGTGTAGGCGATCCCCTTTTTCATCGCCCAGGACGCGAGCTGGTGGTATAGCAGTATCACCGGCGTGTCCTTGAGCGCGAGGGTCGCGGCTGCGCGCGCCAGCGCTTCGCGCTTGTTGTCGTCCAGAGTGGCGAAGTCCTGCTTGAGCAGCGCATCCACTTTCGGATTCGAGTAATGGCCCCAGTTCCAGGCACCATAGCCGTTGTCGGCATTGGGCGTGGCGAGGAGGGCACGCAGCGCCAGGTCGCCCGAGAACGAGCCCCAGCCGAGCAGGGCGAAGGAGAATTTTCCCGCGCGCGCCTTGGCGAAATACACGCTCGAGGGCATGGTTTCCACTTTGGTCTGGATGCCCACCCGCGCCAGCATCTGCGCCAGCGCCTGCGCCAGCTGTTCGCCGTTGATGTAGCGGTCGTTGGGCGCGTCCAGGGTGAGCGCGAATCCGTTCGGATAACCGGCCTCGGCGAGCAACTGTTTCGCCGCCTGCGGGTCGTAGATTTCCGGCTTGAGTGCCGCGACATAGCCGAACACCGGCGGGGACACCAGATTGCCCGCGGCGATGGCGTAGCCCTCCATCACGCGTTCGACGATGGCCTTGCGGTTGATTGCTTTGGAAATCGCCAGCCTTACGCGCGCGTCCTTGAACGGATTTTGCGCCAGCGGCTTTCCCGACTTGTCACTCACGTGAGGCGGGTGGTCGCGGTACTGGTCCATGCTCAGGAACATGGTGCGCCATGAAACCTTCTGCTCCAGGCGGAACTTCGGGTTTGCCTTGAGCCGGGTCAGATCGGCGGTGGGAATGTTCTCGATCGCATCGACGTCGCCCGCGAGCAGCGCGCTGATGCGCGCCGTATCCTCAGGCAGGATGCGCAGCGTCACCTTGTTCCAGGGTGCGGTTTTTCCATCATTTTGCCAGCCCCAGTAGCTGTCGTTGCGCGCGAGCTCGATGCGGTCGCCGCGGGCAAAGCGCACGAGTTTGTACGGACCGGTGCCGATGGCCGCTTTGCCGCTGTCGAAATCCTCGGTGCTTGCGCCGGCGGCTGCCTTCTTCGACACGATGAAGATCGAATCGAGGTCGTAGGGCAGCATCGCGTAGGGCGCGGCGGTCTTAAGCTGTATCGTCCACGGGTCGATGATTTTCTTGGCGACGATGGCCTTGACGAAGCCGGTGAACGGACCCGGGCTCGCGGCCAGTGTTGCCGGGCGATCCAGCGAGAAAACCACGTCCGCGGCGGTAAAGTCCGAGCCGTCGTGGAACTTGACGCCGCGGCGCAGCTTGAATTCCCAGGTGGTCGGATGGACCGGGCGCCAGGATACGGCCAGACCCGGAATGAGGCGCGCGTTCGCATCGACGTGCACCAAGGCATCGAATATCTGCCAGGCGATGTTGTCGTTGGGAGCGACGTTGAGGAACTGCGGGTCGAGCGAGGTCACGTCGGCCGCCAGGCCGATGCGCAACTCCGCGGCGACCGCGGAAGGCGCGCCGGCCAGCGACAAAGCCGCGCATATCAGACTGGTAACGACAAATCTTGCCCATTGAAAAACCATGTACTGAATCCTCTCGGTATGGCGGACGGACGAGGTTTTTTCGGCGCGCGCCGCAGAATCGATTTCGAGTATAGCGGAAGGAACGGGGCATGGAGTCGCGCAATGCCTGGTCGCCGCGCGCGCGTTCGGCGCCGGCGTCGGCTACAATTCGCAGATCAAGCGCCGGGAGGTCAATTGGAACAGTCGTCGCATTGTCGGGTCAGGTAGGCGGCGCCAAGCTCGCAGACGGGCTGCGGCGCCTGCGGGGCAGGGACCTAGCCGTCGTCGTCAATACCGGCGACGACCACGAGGTGTTCGGCCTGGCGTTCTCGCCCGACATCGATACTATGCTGTACACGCTCGGCGGGATTGCAAGCCCAGCGGCCGGCTGGTAACCCTACGGCGAGACTTACGCGCTGCACGCAATGCTGCAGCGCCTGGGGTCGGAGCACCGGGTCCGCGTCGGCGACTGCTCGTTTGCGCTGCCGCTGCTGCGCACCGAGGCGTTGCGGCAGGAGTACCCGCTCAGCCAGATCACGCTTGGATTCTGCAAGACGCTGGGCATCGAGGCGCGCGTGCTGCCGATGAGCAACGACCCGGTGCGCACCGTGGTGGTCACCGGGGACGGGCACGTGAGCTACCACGAGTACCTCACCGAACTGGAGTGCGCGCCCGTGGTGAAGAGCTTCATGTATGCCGGCGCGGACGTGGCGCGCATTCCGGACGAAGTGCTGGAAGCGCTGCGCCAGCCCGACCTCGATGCGATCGTGCTGTGCCCGGCGAACCCCTACCACACGATCCAGCCGATACTGGCGGTGCAAGGCATGCGCGAGCTGCTGCGCGAATGCGGCGCACCGGTGATCGGCGTGAGCCCGATCGTGGGCGAGCGCGCGCTCAAGGGCGCGGCCGGGAAAATGATGCAGGAGCTGGGCCATGAGGTGTCGGCGCGCAGGGCCGCGCTTGAGTACTACCGGCTGATCGACGCATTCGTGATCGACAGCGTGGACGAGGCGGCCGCCGAGGGCATACGCGCCTGCGGCATCGAAGTCGCGGTGGCGCCGACGATCATGCGCTCGGAGGATGACCGGGTCGCGCTGGCCCAGGTGGTGCTCGATCTCGCCCAGGTGGTGCGCGCGCAGCAGGAGGCGGAACGTCGCGGCTAGCGGCGAGCGCCCCGCGCGGGTGTGTCGCCGGTGCAGCTGACGCGACGCTGCGTTTGTGGGTGATGGCGCAATCCCGCGCATAGGGCAAGATGAGCCAAGGACTGTTGCGAGCGATGTATCCAATGCGCCAGCAAAATGAGAGTTCTCCGCGCATCGGTTTCATCGGCGCGGGCCGTGTAGCCAAAGGCCTGGCTTGGGCCCTGGCGCAAAGCGGGCAGCGCGTCGTTGCCGCCGCCAGCCGCAGCCCGGATTCGGCCGGAGCGCTGGCAGCAAGGATTGCGGGGTGCAGGGCGCTTCCACATGCACAGGATGTCGTCGATGGCTGCGACCTGATTTTCATCACTGTTCCGGACGATGCGATTGCCGCGGTCGCCGCGAGCGTCAACTGGCGCAAGGATGCGGCCGCGATCAACTGCAGCGGGGCAACGGAGGTCGCGGCGCTGGCGAGCGCCGCGCGCGCCGGCGCGCAGACCGGTGGTTTTCATCCCTTGCAGCTGTTTGCCGATCCGGAAGTGGCGCTTGCCGGACTACCGGGTTGCACCATCGCCATCGAAGCCGAAGCGCCTCTGCTGGCGCAACTGGAACAGCTGGCCGGGGCGGTGCAATGCCGCACCATCCGCCTGCCGCCGGGCAGCCGCGCGCGCTATCACGCGGCCGCGCATTACGCCGCCGGTTTCGTCATTACCTTGCTCAACCAGGCGGTCGAACTCTGGCAGAGTTTCGGCGTCGGGCGCGAGGACACGATACGCGCGCTGTTGCCGCTGTTGCGCGGCACTGCGGCCTCGATCGAGCGTTCGGGGCTGGCACAGGGCCTGGCGGGCACGTTCTCGCGCGGCGATATCGGCACCCTGGAAAGGCACCTGGCCGACCTTGCCGGCGCCGGCCCGGACGCCTTGCGCCTGTACTGCGAATTGGCGTTGCGCTCGATTCCGCTGGGGCTGGAACGCGGCGGCTACGACGAGGAACGTGCCGAGGCGATGCGCGAACTGCTGCGGCGCGCGCTGAAACCATAGTGCTGCGCCAATCTGAAAGCGCGATGGCAGAAGCGGCGGCGCGCGGGAGCGCCGCGGTTGCGTGCGCGGTGCTTTCTGGCTAACCTTGAATTGGGCGCAACCCAATACCAACCAAGGCGCCAACTTATCCTGGAAGGGAGAAGGCCGTGACCGAGAGGATCTGGTTGAAGGAATACCCCGCGGGCGTTCCTGCGGAGATCGACACCAGTCTCTACGGTTCGATTCCGCAGCTGTCCGAGAATATTTTTCGCAAGTTCGCAGAGCGGCCGGCGTACCACAACTTCGGCTGCAGCATGAGTTATGCCGAGCTGGACCGGCACAGCCGCAACTTCGCCGCCTTCCTGCAGAGTCTGCCGGGAATGCACAAGGGCGAGCGCGTCGCCATCATGAGCCCCAACCTGATGCAGTACCCGGTGGCGCTGATCGGCATCCTGCGCGCCGGCATGATCGTGGTCAACGTCAATCCGTTGTATACGCCGCGTGAGCTCGAACACCAGCTGAAGGACTCCGGCGCAAAGGCTATCGTCATCGTCGAGAACTTCGCCAGCACGCTGCAGCAGGTGATCCGGAAAACCCAGGTCGAGCATGTGATCACCACGCAGCTCGGCGACCTGCTGCCCGCGCCCAAGCGCTGGATCGTCAACTTCGTCGTCAAGCGGCTGAAAAAAATGGTACCGGCGTGGCGCATTGATGGTGCGGTCGATCTGCGTGTGGCGCTCGCGCGCGGCGCTGGCGCCGAGTTGAAGCCTGTCAGCCTCGTGCGCGAGGATATCGCTTTCCTGCAATACACCGGCGGCACCACCGGTTTGTCCAAGGGCGCAATGTTGACGCATCACAATATCCTCGCGAACATCGCGCAGGCGGGCGCCTGGATCGGCGGCAACCTCAAGGAAGGCGAGGAAATCGTGATTTCGCCGCTGCCGATGTATCACATCTTTTGCCTGACAACGACCCTCTATTTCATGAGCCTGGGCGTGGTCAATGTGCTGATTACGAATCCACGCGACCTGCCCGCATTCATCAAGGAGCTAAGAAGATGGAAGTGGTCGGTGCTGGCCGGCGTGAACACGCTGTTCAACGGCCTCCTAAACACGCCCGGCTTCAGCGAACTCGATTTCTCGGGGCTCAAGGTTATCGTCGGGGGCGGCGCGGCGGTGCTCAAACCCGTGGCGGAGAAATGGCGGCAGGTTACCGGCCATCACATTACCGAGGCCTACGGGCTGACCGAGACCTCTCCCGCGGCCAGCATCAATCCGATCGGTACGCCGTGGAACGGCACCATCGGTCTGCCCATTTCCTCGACCGAGTTTTCGATCCGCGACGACGATTTTAACGAGCTGCCGATATGGATCGGTAGCGGCGACATCGAAAAATCCACCGGCGAGATCTGCATCCGCGGGCCGCAGGTGATGAAGGGATACTGGCAACTGCCCGGGGAGACCGCCAAGGTGCTGCAAAACGGCTGGCTCAAGACCGGCGACGTCGGCTACATGAACGCCAAAGGCTATGTCACTATCACCGACCGCAAGAAGGACATGATCCTGGTGTCGGGTTTCAACGTCTATCCGAACGAGATCGAGAGCGTGATTTCGACGCACCCCGGCGTGCTCGAGTGCGCTGTGGTGGGTGTGCCCGACGAGAGATCGGGCGAAGCGGTGAAAGCGGTGATCGTGAAAAAAGATCCGGGTCTGAGCAAGGAATCCGTGATCGAGCACTGCAGGCGGGAGCTTACCGGCTACAAGATTCCGAAGTACGTCGAATTCCGTGACAGCCTGCCGAAGACGCCCATAGGCAAGATCCTGCGGCGCGAACTGCGCGGAAAATAGCCCGGCTATACGCGAATTGAAGACG